>NZ_JBNNIW010000009.1:0-149574 GCF_050269715.1 Halomonas sp. NPDC076908
ATTGCCCGATGATGGACAGCCCGGCGTGGCTGGTGAGGGTGCGGCGACTGGCGCGGAACTTTATGTTGGGCATGGCACTGTCTGGGTGAATGGCGGTAATGGCTATATTGCCATGCAGGTCAGTGGGTTAGAAGTGCTTCCGGGGGCCGGTCTCACGGATTCAGGGGTATGAAAGCGGCCTTCATTCGCGGTATTCGTTGAGAAAGTTCGTCCTTCACTATCTTTTAAACCAGCGTACTGTAGGTAGGTGTCCAGGCTTTCGCTGAAGTTATCTGGATAAATAAATTCTTTACCAGTATTGTAGGGCGGGTCGATATAGATCATCTTGATACTGCCGTAGTAGTCTTTTTGCAGAAGCTTTAGCACCTCAAGATTATCGCCTTCGATGAATAAATTTTCAGTGGTATCAAAATCCACCGACTCTTCCCGGCAAGGCTTAAGAGTGGCGGTTGAAGGCTGCTGGATCAACCGCAGGCAGTCGCGTTTTCCCGGCCAATCCATACCATACCGTTCGCGGCGGTTGTCATAAATATCTGTTAACTCGCCTAACTCAGCTTTTAAACGCTCAAAATCAAGCGACTCAACGACTTCCCCTTTATCATTACGGGTTTCGGTAAAAGCACTGGGGAAAAGCTGTTTGAGCTCAATGCGACGCTGCTGGGTTATATCCAAGGATTCGCCTGCTAAGCGGGTATTCTGGTTGCTCATACGACAATATAAACCCTAATAATATTTAATTTCCAATGCGTTGCAGCATCAGTCTGTATGGATATCTTTACTCGCAGCGTAAATTGTTAACAGCAGTTCGCTATCATCAACCATGCGGTATGTTGGCTCAACGCCACTTAATTCGCGGCTGCGGTTAATAATTTTGGGGACACCTTCCCCCCTCCGCTCAATCAGTGCTTGGCGGCCTGCTTCTTCTCTCGCTTGGTAATAGCGGCTTAACAAGTTAACCAACGCTTCATTACGGGTAACTGTGTTTTCCATTAAACCATCGATGGTAAGACTGTTGGAGAGCTGGCCGGGACTGAAGAGCTCCAGCCGGTCTGCAAACATATGCAGGCGAATACGCCGACCAGTCATGGAATAGTCACGGTGGGCAATGGCATTCACAACCGCTTCAAATACAGCGCCAAGGTCGTATTGAGGAATATCAATACGCCCCAGCTCTTTCTTAGCAGCTACTCGCAAATTGCGCTTCACGAAATCCACTGCACCATTGATCTGTTGATCAACCGGCCCGCTGTAATCCTGAGCATCCAACTGATCTTGGGCATCACGTTCAGTGCCGCTATAAAATACGCACTGCACATAGGCGTTGTTAAGCCACTGCGTAGGATCTGAAGTGAGTAGCAAAACACCGCACACGGACAAACCTTCGTCGTAGTCGTCCCGAGCAGTGAGATGCAGCTTAAAAAGCTGCTCCCGCTCCGATGTGTCTGACTTGAGAAAACGCTGCTTCAATGTCTTATCAACATTACTCAGAGCCGTGCCGGGAACCAATGATTCATCAAACCGTATTAGCCTCGCCTGGGAGCGCTGCTGAAATAAGCGCGCCAGCACTTCGGGTTTCATTTCTTGCTTGGTCGAGCCTACTCGCTGGTAGTAGCGTCCAGCACTCTGATGCACTGAAATGCTGCGAGAAATATCAACGCAAATGACCGTTTTAAGATCACCTTGCTGGTTAGGCAGTTGAACTAGATGGGTGTCTATGCGGACAGGTGGAACGATGCTGTTTTGACTTATATTGACGATCCACTCTTCTGTTTTGGCCACTTTTTCGTCATCAATACCTACCACTTCTCGGGTACGATCTATAACGCCAAGAATAATTCGACCACCTTGACCATTGGCAAAGGCAGCAATTTCATGAGCCATTTTATCTCGGTTAGGATCTTTAGGACGATCCCCATCATAGGTAATGGCTTTGAATTCAATACTGGAATCTTCGCCAAGGCGAATATGAAATAACAGGTCTTTAACGAGCTTTTCCCGATCCATGTTGCAATCCCGCAGAAGCTTAGTGTTTAAGTGTCCAGCGTGCAGTGAACAGCTCTTTAATATCGAGGGTCAGTTCAAGCTTTTCACTTACCTCATCCAGCAAGCGATCCTCTTCCTGTTCAATCTGTTTTTTCGACTGGTGATACTCTGCCAGAGCGTCATCCCGCTTTCGCTCTAGTTTACGCAACGCTTTTTTTGCCTGGATTTTCTCTACCGTGGACGCCAACTGCCGGGCTTCTTTCTTGTACATACGAATTTGCTCATCCAGCTCTTCAACTGTCGCCATCAACGCTTTACGACGATCCTGTGCCCAACGTTCAAGTTTTTCAGACTCTTGCTCTAAATAGCTATCTAGCTCTTCTTCAGTTTGTGCCTGTGCCTCTTCAACGATTTGCGTACGCCAATCATCAAATAACCCCGGGTGTAATGGGCCGGAAAGTGCTTGCTCGGAGGCAGGGATATACAACAGGTGATCGCTATTTTCTAAGCTCAACCGCTGACCGTCATCTGTCTGTGCTAACACAATCAGCCGAGTATTCTGCGTCTTACCGCGATTATAAGAGAAGCGGAGCTCAAAGGAGGTCAAAACTCCAGACTGACCGATGTAGTCCTTCAGCGCTGCAAACTGTCCTTGCAATTGATCATAATGAAACGTCAGATGCGTAGGTTCCAGAGAGTAGGATTTGGCTCTATGCACTAGCTCCCATGCCAAAAAATGTTCATTAGCCTGCAAGCGGAAAAATTCTGAATTATTTTCTTCAGCCAGTGGCCAGCTTAAATCATAACGCTGACCATTTAGATAAAAATGGTTAGTATTAAATACGGCGGCAGGAAGTTCAGCTCTTGCCAAGTCCATCAGTACCTGCTCATATTCCTGAAGAAAGTCATTACTCTGATCCCTGCGGGTTTTAAGTGTCGATACAACATCCCGATCAAAGTTATTCAACAGCGTCTCTCGAGCAGCGGTTTCTCTGACTACAAGGGTCTCTTCCAGCGTTTTTTGGAGCTGGTCAAACTCGTACTCAATCTCTAGGTCAGTACGGCACTTTTGGTAGATTTCGTAGATACGCTTTTCAATATCGATATTACCTTCAATCGCACCCAGAACCTCGTCTGACGCACCAAAAACGCCTTCGAAGAGCTTTAGCTTTTCATTAAGTAGTTGAAACACACGACGGTCAGCCGGGTTTTTACGATTGACAAAATTGGCAACTACCACATCGTTCTTCTGCCCATAGCGATGTACGCGACCGATGCGTTGCTCTACTTTCTGCGGGTTCCAAGGCAAATCGTAATTAATCAAAACCGAGCAGAACTGAAGGTTGATACCTTCTCCGCCCGCTTCAGTGGAAATGAGGATATCAGCTTTGTCACTGCGAAAACGGTCAACCAGGGCTGCCTTCATATCTGAAGCTTTGGAGCCACTGACGCGTGCAGATCCCTTATGATTTTGGAGCCATTCCTGGTAAATCGCTTTAGAGCGAGGGTCATTATTGGAACCGTTTAGTAATACCGTCCGGCCCTGATAGCCATTTTCTTCTAACAGCGCTTGTAAGTATTGCTGTGTACGGCAGGACTCGGTAAATACTACCGCTTTGCGTTGCCCGCCAAGGTTTTCTGTCATCGCCAATGCCTTCTCAAGCATCGTTAGCAAGGCCTGCCCTTTGGCATTAGAGGTGATACTTTGAGCTAGATCCCGAAACTCCTTAAGCTTGGCTATTTCTTGGTGAAGCGCATCATTTGAGTACGCTGGTTGCTCACTAAAAGCATCATCATTACTGTCGTTTTGCCGCGTTTCCAGCCAATCATCTATCTCTTCAATGTCTGATAAAGCGTCTTCGTTCAGTAATTTCTGCGCTTCTAATCGCTCAATCATACCCTTAAGCGTTTCGGCAACGGCGAAAGAGGATGAAGCCAATATTTTACGCAGACCCATGCTTACCAAGTGGCGAGCACGGAAATTAATCGCCTGATTATTGGGCTGTTGAAGATAGTGCGAGAGGTCTTGGTATAGCTCCCACTCAGCAGGCAGCGGTGTAAAGTCCTGTGTAATGGAATAGCGGTTAGTGAAGTTGATACCACCCTCTTCCTGAACCTGCCGCCTTAACGTTCGGTGGGTGAGCGGACGGATACGCTGTTTTAAGTCTTCAAGCGCCTTATCGTTCTTCTGACGATTAACATAAAGGGATCGAAATGATTTCTCATCACCAAAAAAATGAGGGTCAATTACCTGACTCAGGCCATACAATTCCATCAGGTTATTTTGAATCGGGGTAGCGGATAGCAGCACACGGCTATCGGCAAATTCGGTTGCTTCCACCAACGAACGCGCACGCTTACTACCCTTTTTTTGATAGAGATTGCGAAGTTTGTGGGCCTCGTCAAACACTACCAAATTCCAGCTTACCAAACGGATAGCATCTTTCTGGCGCGAAGCATATTCATATGAGCAGATGACGATTTTATCTTGATGATCAAACGGGTTATTGATCCCCTCTTTTTTAAGTTCTACAGCTACCTTGCCATCGATAATGACCGATGGAAGCTCAAACTTATCCTGCAGCTCTTGATTCCACTGCTTGCGCAGCGATGCAGGAACGACCAAAAGAATATGACGCTTGGCTTCAGCCCATTTCTGAGCCATCACCAAGCTAGCTTCGATGGTTTTACCTAACCCAACCTCATCCGCCAGCAACACCCCTTTTTCTAAAGGTGATTTTAATGCAAAGCAGGCTGCATCAATCTGGTGCGGATTCATATCGACACGTGCTGACGCCATAGCTCGTGAGATTTGATTCTCAATCTTACCGGACTGTGTCAACCAGTGGGCAAAGTAAGCGCTTTGATGGCGAGTGAACATCATCCATCCTTGTAATAGCTAAAATTGGGTTAGGTGGGAATCTTGCTCACAAAGTGTTTAGTTTGCTACTCATTTGAGTCTCAGCAAACCATAGTGATTGAGCATTAGGTTATCATTTGGCTACAACTGATGTGCTCTTCATTCTAAGAAACAATTCTTCACAATCAGTGTTGCCAAATCTTACTCCTCAATGCACTAGGCGTTATACTGGCATTCTATATAACAAAGATCCCCTTGGGCATCACCGTTAGAAAAGGATTTAACATATGCTTCGGCGTCATTTTTTACGAGTTTCAGGTGTACTGTTGGCCAGCGCTTGGCTAGCCGGTTGTGCTAGCCCACAATATTTACAGCTCAGCCCTGAGCGCAGCGCGGCTGTGCCGCAGGTGGGGTCTGGTCAACAGGTGACTGTCATTGCCCAAGATGGCCGTGAAAGCGATATTATTGGCAACCGCGCGGGTGGTGGCATGTCGACAGCCCACATTACGGTGAGTAGTCATGAGCTGATCCCGCGTTTGCAGGAAGAAGCGGAGCGCGCAGTACGTGACATGGGCTTTAGCCCAACTACGGAGCAGGCCCAGGGGCGCCCAAGCCTAACACTGGAACTCGCTAGCTTAAATTATGGTCGTGGCGACAGCGGTCAACCGATGGTCGATGAGGCGCGCCTAGAAGGCGTATTGCGTGCTATTGCGCAAAATAAAGGCACGACGTACACCGGCACTTATACATCACGTCGTACCCAGGGTTATGCTGTTCGCCCCGGTTCAGACAGCAATACACGTATGTTAAGCGACCTACTCAGCGATGCTATGAACCGCGCATTTAGTGATCCTGAGTTAGGCCGCTTGTTGGCGCGCTAACACCGATTACGGCACGCTCTTTATCTGACGCCAACAATACGGACCGCGCCTTTGACCTATAAGGCACTATAGGCGCGGTCCGCGTCGCTCCAGCCCCCAAACGCTTTCAGTTCTGCCGCGCTCATCAGGGCTACCCTGTTCCAGAAAGGTAAGTGCAAAGTTGGGTGAGAAAAGCCTTTCAATCTCACTGCTAGGCACGCTGTAAGGTGGCCCCGCCTTGCCTTCAGTATGGGCTAAGCTAATCAGCAAGCCTTTAGCACCCGGCGGTACTAACTGAGCCAAATGAAACGCGTAGCGCTGACGTGTGGCTGGCGGCAGTGCAATCAACGAGGCCCGGTCATAAAAGGCACCAATTTCAGCGGCCTGCTGTATATGCAGATGAAAAAAATCCCCGCACCACAATTCCACACTGCCTTGACGGAAAATATCAAATCCTGCCTGACGATAGCGTGAGACCGACGTACTACGCTGAGCTAAAAACTGTTCAATCGCCTCAGGGGCAAACTCAATACCAAGAACAGGATAGCCCGCATCCGCTAACCAGCGCATATCAAGACTTTTACCGCATAACGGCACAAGCACTTTAGTGCGTGGAGCAATACCTAGCGCATCCCAATGACGCAGCAGTGCCGGGTGCGCCTGCTGCAGGTGAAAGCCGATACGCCCCTCTTGCCAACGCTTGCGCCATTGATCACTCATTGTTCGCCAGCCTCGCTATTGATCGCGCCAACCTGTTATGCATAACAGCATGTTAGAACCAGCGGTCACGCTTTTTACGCCGGCGCGGAAGGTGCGGCACAATCAGACCCACTAATAGGCCAGCCCCAGCAACGCCGCCGCCATACATGAAGTAGCGCATCAAGAGATCTTCTTCCTGGGTCTCCAGGCGCGCTTGAAGTGCCCTTACCTGCTGACGCGATTGCTCAGCCTGACTATCGAGCTCTTGATTGCTTGCTTCAAGCTCTGCAATGCGGCGCTCGCGAACTTCTAGCGTCTCAGTCATCGATGAAACACGCTGCTCCCATGCCTCGTTGATGCCATCAAGTTCAGCGGTTAACTCTTCGACCTGCTCTTCCAATGCCGGTAGCTGCTCAACCGCGCTGGGCGTTTGTTGAAGCTCGTCGCTCAACACCCAGACAGCATTACCTTCACTATTGCGTACCCGGCTGTAGTTGCCGCTGGTTTCCAGCACATCCACCTGCTCACCGGCATTTAACGTGCCGATGATGCGGTAGCCATCTGTCGGGCCGCTACGCACGTAAGTGCTGAGCTCATCGGTCACCCAAGCTTGGTTACCCGACTGCGCATCAACCTCCATACTTGCCACACTTAACAACACGCCAGCCGCAGCGGCGTAATATCGAAAACGAACTCTATTTACGTGCATAACATGATGTCCTAATTAAAACGCTGCAAGGCGGACGAGCCAACAACGTTTATCGCCTAACTTAGCGGTGCGTTTGTCTCATACACTTACCCTTCTCCGCGCGGTGGCAACGGAAAGGGACGGGGAAACTCCGCTACCCGAGCATCGGTTTTAACCGCCTTCAATGGGCCCTCACGCTCTACCTCGTCAATACGCACAATGGCGTTTAACGGCAGGTAGCTACGCTTAACGCCTTCGAAGGTTCGCTGCAATTTTTCAGTCGCAGGGTCAACGACTACCCGTGAAGCATCGTCAAAGACAAACTCCTCGACCTCAATAAAGCCCCAGAGTTCGCTTTGAAAGATCTCTCTGACGTATAAATCCCATATTTCACCCTGCTGGTGAACCACCACACGGTAGATCGGCTTGGCCGCCATCTTGGCCTATTCCTCTTGCCATTTGTACATGAAGTTGAACCGCCTAGCTTACCATAACCACGCTCGTACGCCTTTAGCTAACCCTGCGTTAGCGCTACGGATAATGCGCACATTAGCCGGGCATACGCCCCCTCGTGTATGGTGGGGCGAGTAATTTGGCAATTCTGTTCACACACCAAGTAGGAGTCATCAACATGCAAAAGGATCCAAATAAGGGCTATATCGCCTTATTAGGCTGGAGCCTCAATGCGATTGAAGGGGCAGAAAATTTTGACCGCCGCTACATAGTCGTTGCACCTGATTGGGCGGAAGAGTATTGCCAAAAACATGATATCCCCTATGTACCTTGGAATTTCGAGCGCCTTAATGATCGCTCCATGGAAATCGCCTGAAGAGACCGAAGATCACCCCTACTTTGAGTCTCATGAGCTAACCTCGCCCGTAGAAGAAACCGTTACCAAACGCACCGCATTTGGTACCCATTGGGGTCTGATCTACTTCAAAGGTGAGGATGCGCATACGATTCGCGATCTGCTAAAACGCCAAGAAGACCTCGACTTCTATGTATAATCCTCGCTGATGCTGGGATAAGGAGTCACCGTGAAGACAGATCAAGAGACGTCTTCTCAAGAAGATAGCAAGCTCAATGGACTATTGAGCAAATTTGATGATGCCGTGCGCCTGCTAATGCAGGCGCCCGCTTTCTCAAAGGCCGCCAAACTACCGCGCGTAATGGACACTGCGCGGCGAGTACTTCTTCAGGATGGCGGTTGTGAAGCACTGGAGGCGCGCGCGCAAGCGTTCGAAGACGCCGGTGTTTTTTTAGGTTCTGATTGGGAAACCCCTCAGTTCTTAGTGCCCACGCTAACTACCTTCGCACTGAAAAGTGCCGATGCCAATGTGGTTGTCATTGAAGCATTAAGTGAACTCAGGCTTCTCGCTGTCGCTAAGAGCGATTACGAACACCCTCTAGTCTCAGCAGATCATGCCCACCATTACCTCACCCAGGTGATGGCGATTAATCTATGGCTGCTTTTCTTGCCGCCCAGCGAGGCGGAGCGCGAAACCCAGGGGCGACTAGCCACCATTCCGCGCCAGCTTTTCCAGCATCTCGCTGAGCGAATTGGTTACGAACATATTGTTGATCAGCTAATCGATGAGATTTGGCGCATTTTAAAACAGCGCCCAATCCAAGTGGATGCTATCAAGCAGATGATCACTCAGATTGCGCTTTGCCAGGCGAACCCAGCAATTGATCTTGGCGCTAGCGGCCAAGGTGCGGATAGGCTCGTCAGTTCACTGTACGGCCCCACCCAAGCTTGCCGAGAAGACCCAGGTGTGGATGTTTATCGCGAACGCTTAGAGCATATGGATCAAGCAGCCCTTCAAGCTGAATCCACGGGCTTTGCGCGAGCGATGCATGACACAGGCTTAGCATCACCTTATCACGCCGTACTGTTACGCCACTTACTTGAAGAGGGCGATCACTTACTTGCCGAGGCAATGGGCCTGTCGTCCACTGGACGTGACTGCCTACTCTGCTATCGCGAGTTAGTTCAAGCGCTTATACGTGGCGGCGTTTACCCTGCCACCTGTCAAGCGGTCTATGGCCTTGCACTGATGCTTGAGCGCGGCATTCTCTATGAGCCTCCGGTCGCGCCAGCCATGTGGCGGCAGCTCAATTTAACGCTTTCTGAGTGGGCGCAGTCGCGACTTAGCGTGGCCTATGGCGACAGTGTTTCTCCCCGTGCACGCTTAATTGAAGGCGTACTTTGTATGTTGGGGCTGCCCTTGGGTGTTGGCCAAGGCAATAACCCGACCTGCCAATCGGCACGGGCGCTTTCCATGTGGGCGTATAACGACCCCGACTACCTGCTGCAAATGGTGGCATGGGCGGCACGTGATGACGAAATTATTATGCATTTTGAAGGACAACCCATCTCGTCAATGGAGAGCGTATCAGGGGTTGCCACTGAGCTGCCGATGGATCTTGACCCTGTTTCGCTAATCGTAGTGCCCCATCTTGACCGTATTTATGCGGAAATGGGCCGACGCTGCATAGGGCGTGAAGGCGATCCACATCGCTGGGTTAATCCCGAATTTCACGGCTGGTGGTCAGGACGTGGCTTTCGCATCAATGTCGATGTGGCTACCGGGCAACTGAGCGATGTCGACAATTTTGTGCGACATTTCTATGCCTGTTACCACCCTTACTACAATGGCAACCAGCCGTTGATCCATCCGCAGCCTGCGGGCGTTGCCGTGACCGATAGCGCAGCGCGATTTATTGGCTGGCATGCGATAACGATTTTGCGAGCATCTCTTGATCCCTCTGAAGTCATGCGCGTTTATTTCTACAACCCTAACAATGACAGCGGCCAGGATTGGGGAGATGGCGTTATCGTAAGTACGTCGGGCAACGGTGAGCGCTTTGGTGAAGCATCACTACCTTTTGAGCGCTTCGTATCGCGTCTCTACATTTATCATTATGATCCGCTTGAACACGGAGAAGTGGCGGCAGTCACTAGTGAGGAGCTGGAAAATGTTAAATACTACTTACACCGTAGCTGGGGAGCGACACGCATACCGCCTATTGAGCTGCAAGCAGATCAAGGTCCCAACGCGCCTCCTGATGAAATGTCATAGGCCTGATTAGCGAATAACACCCATACTCATGATACGACTTGATCAACTACTGGTCAGCCAAGGGCTGGCCAGCTCTCGTACCCGCGCACAGCGCCTCATCCGCCATGGAAGAGTGCGCTTAGCGAATAGTGGCAACCTGTTAAACAAAGCCTCTGAAAAATGGCCAGAAAATACGCGCTTTCGTGTTGAAGATGACCCAGAAGAGCGCTATGTATCCCGAGCAGGATTGAAGTTGGAAGCCGTACTTAAAACGCTTGAACTACGCTTTGACGATTGCGTTGTGCTCGATATTGGCCAATCTACCGGTGGTTTCACCGACTGTGCGTTACGTTTTGGCGCGCAGCATGTGGTGGGGGTTGAAGTGGGTCATGGGCAGCTTGCTGCCGAGCTGCGAGGCAACCCGCACGTTACTTGCTTGGAAGGCTTAAATGCCCGCGCTATGAGTAGCTCAGAGGCGCTCAACAGTGTGCTTGCCGCCAAGCCCATTAACGTCGCGGTAATGGATGTCTCGTTTATATCGCAAACGCTGATTCTGCCCGAAATTGCCGTTCTGCTACCACCGGGCGGCCAACTGATTTCACTGGTTAAACCTCAATTTGAACTAAATCCTGGCGCTTTGGATAAACGGGGCGTGGTACGCGATGCCAGGCTTTTTGCAGACGTTGAAGCCAGCATTCGACGCGCCTGTGACGAATGCGGGCTGATTATTCAACATTGGCAGGAAAGCCCTATCACCGGGAGCGATGGAAATAGAGAGTTTCTTCTCCATGCCATCACTAAGGTTTAAGTCTCCCCAGGCGAGGATAGCGGTGGCGTCAGCGGCTTAGCCGACTGTATTTTTACCGAGTCGCCGTTATCGGGGTGTAGCCATACGTCCATTTGTTCATACGCTATGCGCACGCCGGCCTCGCGAAACAGCTCATCGACACGACAGTTGACTTCATCTGCCGCAAAGAGACGATCGACAAGGTCATTGACGAAAATACGCAGCTCAAAATTGAGGCTATGTTGGCCATAGCTTAAGCAGAACACCTGGGGCTCTGGGTCGCTGAGCACGCGGGGGTTTTCATCCGCTGCCTGACGCAGCAACTGATGCACCTTCGGCATATCTGAGCCATGCGCGACACCATAAGTCAGCACGACGCGAGTGACGTTATCTGACAGCGACCAGTTAATCAGTTGGTCAGTCACGAATGTTTTGTTGGGGATAATGATCTCTTTACGATCAAAGTCGGTGACCGTGGTCGCGCGGATGCGGATGCGACTAACGGTGCCATGCAGGTTGCCGATAGTAATGGTATCGCCAATACGAATTGGGCGCTCAAACAGGATGATCAACCCGGATATAAAATTGGCAAAGATTTCCTGTAAACCAAACCCCAACCCCACACTTAAAGCGGCCACTAACCACTGCAGCTTATCCCACGACACACCAAGCGTTGCTAGCCCCATCACTATCCCGGTGCCAACAATAATATAGGAGAGCAGTGAGCTAATCGCGTAGGCACTGCCCTGTTTCAATGTCAGCCGAGATAGCACCATCACCTCCAGCAGACCTGGCAAATTGCCCGCCATGATAACGGTAATGCCTACAACCAGCAGCGCGGTAAATACATCAGAGATCGACAAGACATCATTAACTAAATCGCCCTCCTGGGCATCCCAGAGCGATACGTTGTCTAAATAGCCGAGCACCGAGAGTAAATCCGACCACACTAGGTAAAGCAGCACACTGAAACCAATCAGTACAATCAGCTTAGAGAGGCGCATGGACTGGCTGTTAATCTTTTCCATATCCAGTGGCGGCTCTTCTACTACCTCAAGTCCCCCCTCGGTCCCTTCCTGCACCTGAGCACGTCGGCGAGCGAGCGCACGCCGATACGCCAGTCGTCTTGCGGCTACCGCTAAGCTTCTAACCAGGGTGGCTTCCACAACTACCCACAGCCCGAGAATGTAAAGGGTGATAGCAAACCTGCCCACCAAGCGCAGCGCGGTGTATTCATACCCCCAGGCGACTAGCCCTAACAGCATAAGCGGCACCGATGCCATCGCGAGGCCCAGCATTAAGCGGAACAACCGCACCCCAAACACCGGAATGTGCGCCAATATCAGCTGCGCCAACCACCAGCTCATTGCGATCAGGCCAAACGAAAATAAGCCCAGAGCGACAGGACGAAGCGCCAGCGGGGTTTCCATTTGCTCCGACATGGCGGCAATGCCAATCACTGGAATGAGAGCAACACCCAAACCTCCCAGTAATTGACGCAGACGAGCGGTATATCTAGGCGACCAGGTAAAGTGGCGCTCGGCCACCCCATCATGCACCAGCAGCCGACGAACCCACGCTACTACTGCCCAACTTAGCGCTAACTGAAGCAGCGCAGGAGCAACGCTACTCCCTAGTGGTCCGGAGGTGGTTAACAGGCCCACGCCAATGCCTGTAACGGCTAATGGTCCTGAGAGCGCCAGCAGCGCATTTAACAGCACTGCTTTGGGGGTATGCAGCTGAGTGTCGCTTTTTAGCCGACCAATTTGAGAATGTAGATCGGCTAAGCGTGTCTTAATTCTACGTCTTAACGCGATTAACGATAAGCTTACCAGTATAAAAGGCGCGCCCTTTAACATGTCCCATGAACCGCCCTGCCAACGCGTTGGCAACACCGCTCGCCACTCACCCTCTTGCCACTCTAGCAGTAGATTAGCGGGCAAGTGGCGCAGCCAGTTAAAGTCCAGGGGCCGGCTATTCGCAACCCAAAAAAGCTGTTCATCTATCGTTTCACGCAACTCACTAGTGGTTAGCAGTAGCTGCTGTTGATTCAGCTGTAGCTCAATGGCAGCGCTCAACAAGCTACCGTAGGATTGCTCTAACTGCTCTACCAGCTCACGACGGGATTGATAAAGCCGCGATAGTGAATCCACTAGCCCGGGGGTTGCTTCAATACCGGCCTCCTGTAAACGCGAAGCGGCAAACTGTTCGCTTTGACGGAGCAAATCACGCTGGCGTACCAAATCAAACTGCTTTAAGCGCAGATCAGCAATTTCATCTTGTAAATCTCGCCTTGGGACGACTGAAGGCAACGATTGGCGCTGTTCTCGCAGAATACGCGACAGTAACTGGCTACCGCGTATGGCATCAATCTGCTCGTTGAGGCTTCGCTGCAGCTGGCGTACATGCTCTAACTGCCGCTGAGCTTCGATATTCTCCCTAACAATACTGTTAGCACGATCCGTGGCACGCAGTAGTTCAAGGCTTAATGTCTGATTGGTTTGTTGCGCTTGCAATACGACAGGGTGCCCTGCAGCAATTAACGGATCGTCTCTAGCGGCATCGGCAATCGCTTGTTCAGAGGCTAAGCGGCGCTGACGATCAATCACCCCTTGCAGTATGCTGAGCTGCTGTTCTTGATAATCGATCTGTAACAACAGTACATCGCGCCGCTGCTGGGATAGCTCGCGCAGACGGCTATTAGCGCTCAGTTCACGCTGAAAGAAACTTACTTCACGGTCGGCCAGCACTCGCTCAAGGCGCCACTGAATCAATCGCGCATCATTAAGTGCGGAGAGCTGGCGATCTGCTAACAAAGCCTCGCGCTCATCGTGCTGTCGGCGTAAACTCTCTGCTCGCTGTAGCGACTCTGCGATGGATTGTTGGGCGCGCTCAGGAAGCGTTTGGGCAGCAAGCAATTGTGAATTCACTTCTGCCAGTTGGCTTTGCAACTGCTGGAGCTCGACCACTGCATCGGTTTGCAACGTTTCTAGCTCATCGAGTGGCCGGTCACTCAAATCAGCGATTGAAAGTTGCTGCGCAGCCTCTTCCGCTTCGTTTAGCTCGCGCTGTAAACGGGTTAGAATCTCCGGCGCTTGCTCAACCCTGGTTTCCAAAGCGGCTAACCGCTCACTGACAGAAATTAATCGTTCATAGGCATCCAGCGCTGCCTCTAAGGCTTCTTTGTCGCTGGTCTGTTGAGCCGTTAAACCGCCTTCTACTGCTTCAAGCTGAGCGAGGCGTGATGTTAGTTCAGCCTGGTCAGGAACACGGTCAAGCGTATTAGCATAAGCAGAGTTAACAGCAATGCTAATAATAAGCAGGGTAAACAAACTCATTACTACCCATTTAAAGGCGCATTTCACCACGTTACTTATGCCTCGTTGACATCGACAGCTCCGCACATACGGATTATTTGGTATTGTCAGGCGTTCTGGTAGTTAGTGCAATCAGAGGTGTTGACTTCCGTGGGTGGCGTGATAGAAACAACGCTGGCATTTGCCACTTCATTTATTTTGCGAGTCACCTTGATGGTCACCCGAAAACTACCGTTCTCGAAATTTATCGTCTTGCTCAGCCTTACGACACTCAGCGCGAATGCCCTCGCTGAGACACAGCAAGAGATTGAAGCACGAATCCGCGCCCTTGATGCGGAGCTTTATCAGTTGCGTCAGCAGTTACAGCAGGTTGAAAGCCCAGCAGACGCTTCGCTTGATCTGCCGTTTGAACTACTGCCAGAAGAAGCGGCTCGTGAAGACTTAAGTGATCGGCGTCAGCTTGAACAGGAGTCGACGCGTAATCCCTTTTCTATCACCACGCACCACACAAACTATCTGTTTCCGGTGAGCTACAACAGCAACCAGAATCGTGAAAGCTTCCGTAATATTTCTGAAGATTCATCAGCAAATAATGCGGAGCTAAAGTTCCAATTTAGCGCCAAGGTCAATCTCGCTGAAGAACTATTTGGTGACTATGGCGATGTCTATTTTGGCTACACCCAGCGTAGCTGGTGGCAAGCGTACAATACGGATGCCTCTTCGCCCTTCCGAGAAACCAATTACGAGCCTGAAGTGTTCATCGATTTCGATAATGCTTGGGGGGCGCTTGGCTGGGTAAATACCCGCAATCGCATCTCCCTTAACCATCAATCTAATGGTCGTTCGTCTCCACTCTCACGCAGTTGGAATCGGGTTTACCTGGAAAGTACTTTTCAGAGTGGAGACTGGGCATTAACACTAGCCCCTCATTGGCGGATACCTGAATCTGAATCGGAAGATGACAATCCCGATATCGAGCGCTTTATGGGCTATGGTGACGTTCGCTTAGCAAAACGCTTAAACAACAATCATGAAGTTAGCGGTCAATTACGCGGTAACCCCAGCGCGGGCAACATAGGCTCCCAGATCGATTACAGCTGGCCCGCCTTTAATACCCTACGTGCCCATGTACAGTACTACTACGGGTACGGCGAGAGCATGATTGATTATGACCATCGCGTACACCGCCTCAGCATCGGCTTTAGTTTAAATCCCTTATTTAGTGCAACGGGGCTGAACCGATAGGGGTAAATACTTGTCTCTTATCATGTGGCTGCTATGCTAGTAGCTGTAATTTTATTCATTATTCGTCAAAGGAAGACACCATGGCTAAACGTCCGTCCCCCTACTTTTCGCAAGCAGATCAACTTAAAGATGACCTGCGCCATTTAAGCGAAACTGTTGAAGAATTGGTCAACGCCACAGCGAAGGATGCAAGTGGTGAAATGAACGATCTTCGTAGCCGTGCCGAGCGCCGTTTAAAAGATACCCGCGCTCGTCTTGAGGCACGTGGTGAACGCATTTATGACGAAACCCGTGACTCACTCACTCACCAAGCTGACGCTTGTGACCGTTATGTCCACGATAATCCTTGGACAAGCATTGGTATTGGAGCAGCAGCAGGTCTAGTTGTGGGTATGCTGCTCGGTCGTCGCTAATGGCTTTGGGTCCAACCCAGCGCGTCTTCTCTGCCGTCAAACGCCTGCTGAAATCGCTGATAGCTAATAGCGAAACCCGCCTGCGTTTGGCGGTGTTTGAATTAGAAGAAGAACGTGCCCGCTTAGTCACATTGATGCTACTTGCCGGTGCAAGCCTATTACTGCTTTTATTAGGTATTGCTACGCTGACAGCGTTGGTTGTGGTTCTGTTTTGGGATACCTACCGTTTAACGGCGATTGGCATTAGTGCAGGTATTTTAATAGGCGCAAGTTTATTGCTTGCGGTCATGGCCATTCGTCAGTCGAAGCGTCACTCCCTATTGAAAGAGACACTCAAACAGCTTTCCGCTGACAGAGCACTGCTTGAGGAGCCTAGTGATGAAACCATCCGAAAACACCGCTAAGCCGTTAAGTCGTGCTGAGCGTAAAGCGCTTCTACTAGCTGAACTTGAGCAACAGCGTGTGGATATTCTGGTTGACAGTGAATATCTGCAGCAAGCTGCGCTCCCGCTGGATAGAAGTTGGCAAAGCTTCAAATTACCGCTTTATGCAGCGGGCGGTATCGCCGCATTCAGTTTGATGCGCCACCCCGGCAGCGCTATGGCAGCAGGTAGAAAAGCACTTGCTGGCTACATGCTTTTCAAAAAGCTTAAATTATTAGCCAAAATGGCTACTTAATTTCAAAGCTTTTGTTTTATGCTAGTGGGGGTAGTTTAGCAGGATTGCCCGCAGGCAACCCCACTGGCCCACGCCCATTGAAAATTATACCCCCCCAATTCCCCTGTTACATCTAAGACCTCGCCGATAAAACGCAACTGCGGCATACCGTTAACTTCAAACGTCTTTGACGATATCTCGTCGGTATTAACGCCTCCCATGGTGACTTCCGCCGTACGCCAGCCTTCGGTACCCGCTGGTTTAAGCTGCCATGCATTGAGTCGTAACGCCCATTCATCCAACGTTTGATTGGCATATTGTGCCAGTGGGCGCGCGGGATCATGATCGGGATACCATTCCAGCAGTGCTTGAGCCAATCGCTTGGGGAAGCGCTCGGCAAGCCAAGTGGAAAGCTGACGTTTGGGGGTTATTTGCCGTGCTTCACGCAGCGATTCAGCCACCTTTTCATTGGGCAGCAAATCAATCGTAATGTGCTCCCCTGGCTGCCACACGCTGGATATTTGCAACATCGCAGGACCCGATAAGCCCCGGTGAGTAAATAGCATTGGCTCGACAAAACGGCGTTCACCAGCGCTTACCGAGATGGGCACGCTCAAACCAGAGAGCTCAGCGGCACGCGTTTTCCAAGAGTCACTGAGAGTAAAAGGCACTAGACCGGGGCGCGTAGCTAGCACCTCTAAACCAAATTGCCGAGCGATATCATAGCCAAACCCCGTCGCTCCCATGGTGGGAATGGAAAGGCCTCCTGTAGCGACCACCACGACACCAGCATCAATTTTTCCCATCGAAGTAGAGAGCTGCATCGCATTACCGCGCTGTTCTACTCTTGTTATTTGGGTATTTAGCGCTATTTCAGCGCCGGCCCACTCACATTCAGTCAGTAACGTGCGGACTATTTCCTTGGCGGAGGTTGCACAAAACAGCTGTCCAGGCGTTTTTTCGATGTGCTCCACACCATGCCTTTCGACCAACTCAACAAAGTGCTCGGGGCGGTACCTTTTGAGCGCGGAAATACAAAAGTAAGGGTTTGACGAGTAAAAGTGCTGTGGCGTCGTCCCAAGATTGGTAAAGTTGCAGCGGCCGCCGCCAGACATCAGAATCTTTTTGCCTGCTTTGTTAGCATGATCAAGCACTAAGACTCGCTTGTCGGCATAACCCGCAGAAGCTGCGCACATTAAGCCTGCGGCACCGGCACCAATGATCACTACGTCATAGGTCATAATGAACTGCTCATAATTGATGACTCATGAGGGCTGCTTCCGCCGTAAAAGGGTGGCATTTTAACAGGGACAGCGCGCGAAAATGTTATATATTAAAAAACAATTTGTACAATAAATGTACAACTGAAAATTCTTTGGTCTCAACCGCTAACTGACCCAGGCGGATAAGTGCCACTTCCTAAAAGGCCTGGGGGCACTGTCTAAATACGTTTGCTTTGCCATCTAACGCTGAGATAACTATGCATTTCCAATTACATCGACGACTGCTAACCCTATTGGCGCTCGCCCCCCTGAGCCTTTTGCCCATCAATGATGCCTTCGCTCAAACACCCCCCTCTGTCATCGGTACTCGCGCAGTAATGACCACCTGGTCTGACCCTTTAGAAGCATTGGGAACGCTCAGTGCTGAAGAGAGCGTTACGATATCTGCTACCGTCACGGAAATTGTTGCCGACATCAATTTCCGTGACGGCGAACAAGTTGATGAAGGACAACTGCTTATTCGGTTGGAAGATGCTGAAGAGCAGGCACAGTTAAGAGCATCACAGGCACTGCGGGATGAACGCCGCAATGCCTCTACTCGCGCCACTCAACTACAAGATCGTAACTTAGCCGCTCGGGCAGATGTTGAGGATAGCCAATCAAGACTGCGACAGGCGGAGGCGGATATTCAAGCGATCGAAGCAAGGCTCTCAAATTATCGCATCCAGGCACCCTTTAGTGGCCGCGTAGGTTTCCGTAATATCAGTGTTGGCACCTTGGTAACGCCTGGCATGGATCTAGTTACCCTGGATAAGCTAGACGTAATGAAGCTCGACTTTAGCGTACCCGAGATTTTTCTTGGCCGACTTTCACCAGGCCTGATGCTTAACACCTCCACAGCGGCCTACCCCGACGATATCTTTAGCGGTGAAATAGCCACCATTGGTACACGAGTAGACCCGGTAACCCGCAGTATTAATATACGCGCTGAACTCGACAATGCTGACGGACGCTTGCGCCCTGGCATGCTGATGCAGGTGATCGTTCAACAGCGCGTGCGTGATTCCGTCGTCATCCCTGAAGCGGCCATCGAACCTAGTGGTGACCGGCACTCAGTTATGCTAATCGAGGAGAGCGATGGCACCACGCGTCTGACTAAGCGCAACATTTCTATAGGCGAACGTCGCTATGGCCAAGTGGAGGTTCTTGAGGGCTTAGCCGAAGATGAGCTTATTGTGGTGCATGGTTTACAGTTAGCTCGAGATGGGCAGGAAGCCAGATTAATCGGCATTGTTGACGATGAAACAGGTATCCGAGCGCTATTAGAGGCTGACCGCTAATGCGCATATCGGATATTTCAGTTCAGCGCCCAGTGCTTGCGATGGTGATCGCCGCACTGATTATTGCTTTTGGCTTGATGGCACTTAACCGCCTGCCGCTGCAAGAATACCCCACGATCGACCCTCCGGTAGTGACGATTGATACCCGTTATCCCGGCGCCTCCGCGAACGTCGTCGAAACGCGCATCACCCAAGTACTTGAAGATCGTATTGCAGGGGTGGAAGGCATTGAGCTAATCACCTCACGAAGCGAAGATGGTCGTTCTCAGATTGAAATAGAGTTTGGCATTGATATGAATATCGATGCCGCCGCTAATGATGTTCGCGACCGTATTTCTGGCGCGTTACGCAACCTACCGGACGACGCAGACAATCCAGAAGTCACCAAAGCGGATAGCAGCGAAGAAATTGTCGTATGGCTAAGCCTTTCCGGCGAAGATTACTCCATCACTGAACTGACCGATTACGCCAACCGCTACTTGGTCGATAGCCTTTCGGTGCAGCCTGGGGTGGCACGGGTACGAGTGGGCGGAGGCAGCGATTACGCGATGCGCGTTTGGTTGGATCGCAACGCATTAGCCGCTCGCGGCCTTACTGTTAGCGATATTGAAGACGCCCTTCGAGCTGAAAACGTTGAACTACCCGCAGGTTCGATTGAATCAGAAGATCGTCAGTTTATTGTTCGTCTGCCCCGCAGCTTTGCCAGTGCCGAAGATTTTCAGCGGCTCGCCATCAATCAAGGAGATAACGGCTACTTAGTTCGCCTGGCTGATATTGCCAGAGTAGAAGTGGGCGCAGTGGAAGATCGCTCAGTATTTCGCTCCAACGGCGTGCCTATGGTGGGGCTTGGCATGATCATGCAATCCACCGCCAACATCATAGAGCTTTCTGAAGCTGTACAGCTGGAGCTTGAACGTCTGCAGGTCTCGTTGCCGGAAGGCATGTCGCTAAGCTTAAACTACGATGCATCTCTGTTCGTTTCCGGAGCAATTGACCAGGTAGTCGCCACGCTATTTATCGCCATGGGGCTCGTTGTGGTGGTGATATTTCTCTTTTTGGGCAATTTACGCACCACCATGATTCCCGCCGTCACTGTGCCGATTGCTGTTATCGGTGCCTTTACTGCATTAGCTGCGATGAATTTTTCGATCAATTTATTAACGCTATTAGCCTTGGTATTGGCAATAGGCCTGATCGTTGATGACGCCATCGTAGTGCTTGAAAATATTAACCGCCGTATGCATGACTATGGCGAAACACCCTTAGTAGCTGCTTTTCGTGGTACCCGACAAATTGCCTTTGCCGTTATCGCAACGACGCTCGTTTTGGTAGCGGTATTTTTGCCACTGAGTATGCTACAGGGCGATATTGGGCGGCTGTTTTCTGAATTTGCGCTAACCATGGCCGCTGCCGTCGTCTTCTCCACTCTGCTAGCGCTGACATTAACGCCCATGATGGCGTCTAAAATCCTTAAACCAGGCATGCACGATAGCCGTATTGGTAAAGGCGTACAGTGGATGCTGAATGGCACCCAGCGCCGCTACCAACGCGGGCTTGAGTGGATGCTTAAGATGCGATGGCTGGTGGTAGCGATGTTTGTTCTGTTAATTGCCGCCACCGCGTGGATCGCCTCAGCACTACCCAACGAATATACCCCCCAGGAGGATCGGGGTAACTTCATCGTGCTGGTCAATGGCCCGGAAGGCGCTACCTTCGATTACATGATGGATTATATGGATGAAATCGAAGCGCGCATGTCTGGGCTAGTAGACAGCGGAGAACTTGAGCGCGTTGTGGTGCGTGCACCCCGCGGTTTCGGCAATATCGAAAACTTTAATAGCGGTTTCATTATCGTCAATATGGCCGACTGGGGCAGTCGCCGTAGTGCCTGGGAGATTATGGCGGAGGTACGCGAAACGCTGAGTACCTTGCCTGGCGTCCAAGCCTTCCCCGTTATGCGGCAAGGGTTTGGCCAGCGCACCCAAAAGCCGGTGCAATTTGTACTCGGCGGCGGCACCTATGAAGATCTTGCCCGCTGGCGCGATACGCTGATGGATCATGTGCGTGAAAATAATCCACGCTTACTAGCGCTGGAGAGTAATTACAACGAGACCCAACCACAACTGCGTGTCGATATCAATTATGAGCGTGCCGCTGCACTAGGCGTCACGGTGACTGAAATCGGCCGCACCTTAGAAGTGTTGCTGGGTGGGCGCAATGTCACTCGCTATGTAGACGACGGTGAAGAGTACGATGTGATTTTAGAGGGAGACCGCAGTAGCCAAAACAGTCCGCGGGCACTGGATAATATCCAGGTGCGTTCGTCACGCTCTGGTGAGCTGATTCCTTTGGCAAGCCTGGTTACGCTTTCTGACTTTGCTGGTGCCAGCACCTTGAACCGCTTTGACCGCATAAGGGCGATTACCATTGAGGCCAACTTAGCCGATGGCTATCCGCTTGGCGAAGCGCTTGCCTACCTAGAGCAGAGTGCCGTGGCGCTACTACCCGAAGAGGTACAAACCAATGTGGCAGGCCCATCACGCGACTTCCAGCAGGCTAGCGGTGCTACGACGTTCTTGCTGGTGCTGGGCGCCCTGGTAGTGTTCTTAGTGTTAGCCGCGCAGTTTGAGAGCCTCATTCACCCCTTTGTCATTATGCTCACGGTACCATTGGCAATGAGCGGGGCTTTACTTGCACTACTACTTAGCGGTCAATCGCTGAATATTTATAGCCAGGTAGGGCTAGTGCTACTGATTGGCCTTGCGGCTAAAAATGGCATTCTAATCGTAGAGTTTGCCAATCAGTTACGCGATGAAGGTCGGGAGTTCCACTCGGCGCTGATTGAAGCGTCGGTTACCCGCCTACGCCCTATTTTGATGACCGCCGTCACCACCATGGCGGGCGCTATCCCGCTGATTGTTTCTACCGGACCAGGGGCAGAGTCTCGCTTAGTCATAGGCACCGTTATTATGGCGGGCGTTGGCTCAGCAACGATTTTCACGCTGTTCGTAGTACCTGTCGCTTACGACTTACTGGCACGCCACACTGGCTCGCCAGGTGCCGTCAAGCGCCGCCTGGAAGAGGAGATAGCCAACGCGCCGGGAGAGCAGCAAACATAAGCTTTGCTGAGGTCATTGCGAGCGAAGCGCGGCAATCTCAGAGAGTGGAGATTGCTTCGTCGCAAACTCCTCGCAACGACATAAGATAGGGTATTCAAAATGAAAAAAGGTGCCTAACGGCACCCTTTTTCCCTAGCGAGGCAGCGATTACTCACATTCGCCCAAATACTCGCCATCAATAACCGTATTCATACTCAGTTCACCCATAGGTGACTGGGTCAGGATATCGACACTACCTTCGATACGCTCGCCCATAAACCGCATTTCGCCATCGATGGTTGCTTCGCCACCCTCAGCACGGCATACCATGCTATAGGTCAGCCCATCCTCATTCATTTCCTGATTCAGCAATTCACAGCCTTCTTCTTCCTCAATGAAGCCAAACTCTGCGCCATCAAGCTCCTCTTGAGTTATACACTGGCGTTCAGTTTCCGTTTGATCCGGAATTTCCATTTCGCCGCTAATACTGGTTGTGCTAGTAAATTCCCACTCACCTGCGGTTACATTTGGTGTTTCGGCCAAAGCGACCATTGGAAAGGCCATAACGGCCGCTACTGCCATGTTACGTAACATCATCGCTACTCTCACTGTGTTGCTTTAGGAAACCCGTGAATATCCTACCTGATTCAACCTAACGATGCCCAACCTGCCTACCACACTGCTACACTTTGGGTATTCGTTTCAGTGTAAAAACAGCCCATAAAGGTAGCTAATATGCAGGATGATGCTCTGATTAATTACGATTTTCATTGCCCGTACTGCGACTCGCCGCTGACCTTTATCATTGATATTTCACAGGGCAGCCATGCGACCTGGGAAGATTGCCATCAGTGTTGCGCACCTATTCAACTGCAGATCATTGTGTCGCCTATGACAGGCGAGCTTGATAGCGTATTGGCTGGGCGCGACGACGATGTCTTGTAATCCCAATCACCTCTGAATGGTATAACTAGACAATGTCGGCTTGCTGCATTGCGATCTTCCGCTTGGCCTCATTACGACGCATGAAAAACCAAGCAAGCAAGGTTGCCAGCGACACCGTCAAAATAATCAATGTCGCCAAGGCATTAATTTTTGGTGACACACCCATACGTACCGATGAAAACACCACCATCGGCAGCGTATTCGCCCCGGGGCCCGAGACAAAACTGGCAATCACTAAATCGTCTAGCGATAGTGTAAACGCCAGTAGCCAGCCCGCTGCCAGCGCGGGGGCGATGACTGGCAGCGTTATCGCAAAGAAGGTTTTTAGCGGCGGCGAGCCTAGATCCATGGCGGCCTCTTCAATAGAGCGATCCACTTCACGTAAGCGCGCGGCAACGACGACCGCTACATAGGCGCTGCAAAACGTCGTGTGGGCAATCCATATCGTCGCCATACCACGGTCCGCAGGCCAGCCGGTTATCTGTGCCATTTGTACAAACAGTAATAGCAACGACAACCCGGTAATCACCTCAGGCATGACCAGCGGTGCTGTGACCATGCTTGAGAGTGCCGTTTTGCCACGGAAGTGGCCATAGCGTGTCATGACGAAGGCTGCCACGGTGCCTAGACACACCGCCATGCTGGCAGCAAAAAAAGCGATTTTTAAGCTTGTCCATACCGCGGATAGAATCTGCTGATCACGAAATAGCTCGCCGTACCACTTGGTCGAAAAGCCCGTCCATACCGTAACTAACTGCGAGGCGTTAAACGAATACACCACCAGGACAAACATCGGCAAGTAAAGAAATAGCAGGCCAAGCACCAGCATGACCGTTGAGAAATTAGGTCGCCGCATGCGCATTATTCAAGCTCCTTGGACTGGTAACGATGGAACCAGACAATCGGTACCAGCAACAGCAGCAGCATCACCATGGCCAACGCAGACGCTACCGGCCAATCGCGATTGAGGAAAAACTCTTCCCATAAAACTTTACCGATCATCAACGTGTTCGGCCCACCCAGTAATTCCGGAATTACAAACTCACCTACTGCGGGTATGAACACCAGCATCGAGCCCGCCACAATACCGCCCATGGAAAGCGGTAAAGTCACTTTTATAAACGTATTCAGCTTGCGTGAACCAAGATCGGAAGCGGCCTCAAGCAGTGAGTTATCCAAGCGGGTTAGATGGGCATACAGCGGCAGCACCATAAAAGGCAAGTAGGCGTATACAATGCCTATCGTGACGGCAAACTGGGTATTCATCATTCGTATTGGCGAATCGATCAGGCCCAATCCGAGTAGCAGATTGTTGATTAGACCGCTGTTACTTAGGATGCCCATCCAGGCGTAGACCCGAATTAGAAATGATGTCCATGAGGGAAGCATAACCAACAGTAGTAATAGCAGTTGCCAGCGCGCTGGTGCTCTCGCCATGGCATACGCCATTGGATAACCAATTAACAGGCAGACTGAGGTAGCAATAAACGCGGTTTTAATTGACCCCCAGTAAGCAGCTACATACAGCGAGTCCGATAGCAGAAAGAGATAATTACCCAAGCTTAGAAAGATATGCAGCGTTTGATCAGCATATTCAAGCAGCGGCCCATAAGGCGGAATGGCAATCGCGGCCTCAGACAAGCTGATTTTTAATACCAATGCAAAGGGCAGCAAAAAGAACAGGGTTAACCACACCAGGGGAAAGGCAATCACCGCCCGGCGTCCTAATTGCCAGCGCTTAACCAACGCTGAAACACGAGATGGCATCATTTAAGGCAGTCTCCTCCCAGCAAGAAACCCAATCGTTAGTAACTCAGTCGTTAGTAACCCAGTCGTTAACCCAGACATTAGCGATTGAGCACAATAGTGCTGTGATCTTCCCAGTGGACATAGACGCCGTCTTCCCAGGTCGGCCGATCTCCACGGCGTTCAGTGTTGGCCATACTGACTTTAATGACCTGGCCCGAGAGCGTGCGCACGTAATACAAAGAGAAACCGCCTAAATAAGCGATATCGTCAACCTTCCCTTCTGCCCAGTTATATTCTGTGGTGGGTTTCTCGCGGGTTAACCAAATTTTCTCAGGGCGCAGTGCAACCCAAACACGCCGATCATCCGCTTGAGTGGTAATACCATGGTCAATATAGATTGGCTGTTCCAGCGCAGGCGCCACAATGCGGCAGTGATCAGCAGCATCTTCGATGATTTCACCTTCAAACATATTCACAGTGCCGACGAACTCAGCCACCATTCGACTGACCGGGCTTTCGTAAATATCAATGGGTGAGCCTATCTGCTCTATCCAGCCATCGGCCATGATCGCCACTCGGTCAGCCATTGTCATGGCTTCTTCCTGATCGTGGGTCACCATAATGCAGGTAACGCCTACCTGCTCGATAATCTCAACCACCTCTAGCTGCATCTCTGTGCGCAGCTTTTTATCCAGCGCACCCATCGGCTCATCCAACAGCAGAAGCTTGGGTCGCTTAGCGAGCGAGCGGGCCAACGCCACCCGCTGCCGGTGGCCACCGGAAAGCTGATGCGGCTTGCGCTTAGCAAAACGCTGCATATGCACTAGCTTCAGCATTTGCGCCACGCGCTCGTCAATATCCGCTTTAGGCAGTTTGTCCTGCTTTAAGCCAAAGGCAATGTTTTGCGCCACCGTCATATGGGGAAACAGCGCGTAGGACTGAAACATCATGTTGATAGGCCGCTTGTGGGGCGGCATAGCGGTGATGTTCTCACCCCCTAACATGATGCGCCCTTCCGAGGGGGTCTCAAATCCTGCCAGCATTCGTAGTAACGTAGACTTTCCCGATCCAGAACCACCTAATAACGCAAAAATTTCCCCGCGTTTGACCTGCAAATTGACATTATCCACCGCCAGCGCATCATCAAACCGCTTACTTAAGTGCTTCACTTCCAGTACTACGTCCTCAGCAAAGCGCGGCGTTTTACCGGTAGCATGTAAAGCATGAGGATTAGTTGGCGAAACGGATGAAGGCTCGTTCGACAGGGGCGTAGTGACCATTCGCCACTCCCATCAAAAGGCCCGGCAAAACCGGGCAGATAAAAGGCGAACAGCGAGCTACAAAGGGAGTACCCCAAGCTCGCCGTCGGATAAGTGTTAGCTTAACGGCCTGATTTTACGCGGTTCCAAATACGCGTACGGGCGCGTTGAACATTTTGAGGCTTTTCAATCGCCACGTACAGGTTTTGCATGACATCGGTTGCTGGGTAAATAGCCGGGTCATTAATAATCTCTTCCGAGAGATATTCGTTAGCCGCTGCGTTAGGGTTGGCGTAACGCACATACTCGGTAATCTCAGCAGCAATTTCAGGATCTAGAATATAGTTAATAAAGGCGTGGGCGTTTTCAGTATTTGGCGCGTCAGCGGGTACCGCCATCATGTCAAACCAGAGGGCTGCACCTTCTTTAGGAATACTGTAACCAATAGAGAAGTCGCGACCGGCTTCTTCAGCACGCTCGGCTGCTTGAAAAATATCGCCTGAATAGCCAGCGGCTACGCAGATGTCGCCATTGGCAAGATCGGATACGTAACGCGAAGAGTGGAAATAAGTAATATTATCGCGGATACCTGCAATTACCTCGCCGCCGGCTTCCAGGTCTTCAATATTTTCGCTAAGCGGATCCAAGCCCACGTATGCCATAGCAGGTGATAGCATCTCATCACCTGAATCAAGCATCGCAAGGCCACAACCTGCTTCACTCAATGCAGTGGTGATCTCAGGATCAAACAGCAGCGCCCAGCTATCCACGGGGGCGTCGTCACCCAAAATTTCCTTTATGCGATCAATGTTATAACCCAAGCCATTGGTACCCCACATATACGGAACCGAATATTCGCTTCCAGCATCAATGGCTTCCAAGTTGGTCATCAATTCGGCATTGAGGTTATCTAAATTAGGTAGTAGCTCATGGTTGAGCGGCTGGTAAACACCAGCGCTTACTTGGCGGGTAAAGTAGTGCGTTGAAGGCACCACCACATCATAGCCAGAGCGTCCCGCGAGTAGCGCGGCATCAAGTATTTCATTGCTGTCGTAAACGTCGTAGGTCACTTCAATACCGGTACGCTCTGTAAATTTTTCAAGCGTTTCCGGGGCAATATAGTCTGACCAATTATACACCCGCACCTCTTTGGCATGGGCAGCACTAGCCGCTGCGGCAAACGAGATGGCCGCAACGGCCGCAGAAAGTTTGTGGATGTTCCCCATATTGCTACTCCTTTTTCTAGACTATTTTTCTAAGCCATTTGGCCCCGCTCTTAGCGTAGGCGATAAAGCTGACCGTGCGAATTTTGCGGTGCAGAAACGCCGATCGCAAGCCAATGTGAGAAATTCTTGCATTCTGTCTTTGCGGCCCCATCTAACAGTTTGTGCGGGGCGCCCTCTTTACCAATAGAGAAACCCTATTGATGGGATGGCTATTCTCAATTTTAGCCTTTCGTCGTTAGCCATTAGTATGGCTATCACTTTCTAATTATTCACCCACTGCTACTGGAGATTATTTGAATGTCATTGATTAACACTGAAGTTAAGCCGTTCAAAGCAACTGCCTTTGTAAATGGCGAGTTTGTTGATGTTACTGAAGCGGACATGAAAGGCCAGTGGTCTATCTTTTTCTTCTACCCAGCTGACTTTACCTTTGTCTGCCCGACCGAGCTTGGCGACTTAGCTGACAACTATGCTGAGTTTAAAAAGCTGGGCGTTGAAATTTACAGTGTTTCAACCGATACCCACTTCACGCACAAAGCGTGGCATGACAGCTCTGAAACTATCGGCAAACTGCAGTACCCGATGATTGCTGATCCAACGCTGCGCATTTCACGCAACTTCGAAGTTCTGATCGAAGAAGTTGGCCTTGCTGAACGCGGCACTTTTGTGGTCGATCCTGACGGCAAAATCCAGATCGTAGAAATTAACGCTGGAAACATTGGCCGTAATGCCGAAGAACTGCTTCGTAAAGTGAAGGCGGCTCAGTACGTTCGCGCTAACCCGAATGAAGTATGCCCGGCTAAGTGGAAAGAAGGTGAAGAAACTCTCGCGCCTTCTCTGGATCTCGTAGGCAAAATCTAAACCGCCTATCGGTCTAACCTGCCGCTACTGTTTAACTAAGGCGACAGGTGATTACTCAACACCCGGGTTCTGCCCGGGTGTTCTGTTTTTACCAAAAGCACTGTGAGGAAGTTACTGTCATGCTGGACGCCAATTTAAAAACCCAGTTGAAAGCCTATCTGGAAAAAGTGACTCAGCCGTTCGAGATCGTTGCGTCCCTCGATGACGGTGCCAAGTCACGCGAACTACTTGGCCTGCTGGAAGACATCAGCAGCCTAAGCGATAAAATCACCTTGCACAGCGACGGCCAAAATGTGCGCAAGCCGTCTTTTGCGATCAACCGCCCTGGTGAAGAGACGGGCGTAGTGTTTGCGGGTATCCCCATGGGTCACGAGTTCACGTCACTCGTTCTCGCCCTGCTGCAAGTCGGCGGTCACCCGCCCAAAACATCTGACGAACTGCTTGATCAGATCCGAGCACTTGATGGCGAGATGCTGTTCGAAACGTACTACTCGCTCTCCTGCCAGAACTGCCCCGATGTGGTTCAAGCGCTCAACCTAATGGCTATTTTCAATCCTAACGTGCGTCACGTCGCCATCGACGGCGCGCTATTTCAGGATGAAGTTGAGTCTCGCGAAATCATGTCGGTGCCCAGCATTTACTTAAACGGCAAGCCGTTTGATCAAGGCCGCATGACGCTTGAGCAGATTATAGCCAAAGTCGATACCGGTGCCGCCGAACGCGATGCTAAAAAGCTCAGCGAAAAGGCAGCCTTCGACACGCTCGTGATTGGTGGTGGCCCAGCGGGTGCTGCTGCAGCCATTTACTCAGCGCGCAAAGGCATCAATACCGGCGTTGCTGCTGAGCGCTTTGGTGGTCAGGTATCTGACACCATGGGGATTGAAAACTTCATCTCCGTTTCGCATACCGAAGGTCCAAAGCTGGTTAGTGCGCTTGAAGAGCACGTGAAAGAGTACGAAGTTGATGTAATGAACCTGCAGCTTGCTACCTCGTTTAAGGCCGCTGAAGCGGAAGGTGGACTGCACGAAGTAACCTTTGAGTCTGGCGCCAAGCTTAAGAGCAAAACCCTGGTATTGGCGACAGGCGCTCGTTGGCGCGAGATGAACGTACCCGGTGAGCAGCAATACCGTAACAAAGGTGTTGCCTATTGTCCGCACTGTGACGGCCCGCTGTTTAAGGGCAAGCGCGTTGCGGTGATTGGCGGCGGTAACTCTGGTGTTGAAGCGGCCATTGACCTAGCCGGCATTGTCGCTCACGTGACACTGGTGGAGTTTATGGGTGAGATGCGCGCTGATGCGGTGCTGCAGAAAAAGCTTAAGAGCCTGCCCAACGTCGATATTATTGTTAATGCCCAGACCACTGAAGTCAGCGGTGACGGCAGCCGTGTTAATGGCTTGAACTATAAAGACCGCACAACCGATGAGAGCAAATCCATCGCGCTGGAAGGTATTTTTGTTCAGATTGGCTTAGTACCGAATACTGAATGGCTAAAAGGCTCGCCGATTGAGATGACGCCCCGCGGTGAGATCATTGTTGATGCTCACGGTATGACGTCCGTACCCGGCGTATTCGCTGCGGGCGATGTCACCACCGTGCCCTACAAGCAGATTATTATCGCCATGGGCGAAGGCGCCAAGGCGTCGCTGGGTGCATTCGATTATCTAATTCGTAATTGACAGTAACGAAGAAAAGCCCGCTGACGAAATGTCAGCGGGCTTTATCAGTGAAAGGCAGCTTTAGCTCCCAGCCCCGCCTAATCAAATTAAGACGATGTTGGAATTTCCCCTAGCACCTCTGGGATCGTCATTTTTACATAACGGCCTGGCGCAGGTTCGATCACCTTGAGTTCACCATCCCCTAGCTGGCGTACAGCTACCATTTTTTCACTATCCGCATAACCATTTTGGGTCATCCAATTCTGCCAATGAGGCCACCAGGAGCCTTCATGTGCAGTCGCGCCTTCCAACCAAGCCTCATGAGATGCCGGTAATGTATCGTTGGTCCAATAGCCGTACTTGTTTTTATACGGTGGATTGACGATACCGGCGATATGTCCTGAGCCGCCCAATACAAAGGTGCTAGGCCCTTTTGGTAGTAATGCGCCGTAGTAGGTACTGTTCCACTTCGCGATATGATCTTCTTTGGTGGATACGAAGTAGCTAGGCGTCGACACTTTACGCAGATCAATTTTAACGCCATCCAGCTCAATACCACCCGGCTCAACTAAGCGGTTCTCTAAATACATATGGCGCAAATACCACGGGTGTGTACCAGCCGTTAGGTTGGTGCCATCGGTATTCCAATAAAGCAAATCAAAGGCGGCGGGCGTTTCACCTTTCAAATAGTTATTGATATAGAACGACCAAAACAGGTCATTTTCACGTAAAAGATTAAAGGTATAGGCCATTGATCGGCCATCCAAATAGCCTTTTAACTGCACAGACTGCTCAATACCGTCGACCGCTCGTTTATTGAGGAAAACGCCAATATCGCCAGGGTCGCGAAAATCCTGCAGCGTGGCCATATAGGTAACAGACTTTACCTTCCGCCCCCGGCGCGTGCTGGTTAGGTATGCCACTGTGGACGCAGTGAGTGTGCCCCCTACGCAATAGCTGAGCAAATTAACGGACTTCTCGCCGCAGGCCTGCTCAATAGCTTCCATCGCGCTAATAGGCCCCATCTGCATATAGTCGGCCCAGGTAATATCCCGCTGCGCTGGGCTTGGGTTACGCCAAGAGATTAGAAATACCGTATGTCCTTGATCCACCAACCACTTAACCATTGAGTTGTCTTCACGTAGATCAAGAATGTAATACTTATTAATCCACGGTGGTACCATCAGCAGTGGTGTTTTGAATGCCTTTTCCGTTGTGGGGGTATATTGGATTAGCTGTATCAATTCATTTTCGTACACCACCGAACCGGGAGTGACCGCGATATTTTCGCCTACCCCAAAGGCACTACGATCCGTCATACGGACATTAATGCCCTCTGCAGAGTTGCCTAAATCCTCCCGTAAACGCGCTAACCCATCGACCAGGTTTTGGCCGCGTGTCTCAATGGTACGGCGCATTACCTCAGGGTTGGTGGACATAAAGTTGGTTGGCGCCATCGCGTTAACCAATTGGCGTGCGTAAAACACCAAATTGCGCTTATGTGTTGGGTCTAAGCCGCTTAAGCTCTCGATTAACTCATCCACCATCTGCGAAAACAGTAAATATTGCTGCATGATAGTCATGTACTGAGGATCTTGCGTCCAAGCCTCATCTTTAAAACGACGATCATTTTTTTCAGGTGTGATGAGGGGAGCCACTTGCTCTCCTGCCATGCCACGCATGGCCTGTTGCCACAATAACCATTGATCTTGCATCAGCCGGGTTTGTGTTTCCCACATCAGCGTCGGGTTTTGCATCAGCGCTTGCGCACCCGCTTCAAAGCTTTCCCGCATATCGCTGTAGATTGAGTCGGCAGCTTCATTTGGGGCAATGCGAGAGAGTAGGTCCTGCATTAGGCCCTGGTATTGCTCGCTGATCTCTTTAAGCTGGTTATTCCAATCTTCGATTTCTGATGGAGATAGGCCTTCAGGCACGCCTTGTGCCAGCCCCTGAGTCAGCCCTTGGGAAAGTGCTTCCGAAAGACCTTCAGATAGCCCTGATATTGTCTGAAAAGGATTTTGCCACGCTGAATGCATACTTGCTCTCCCTACGCCAACATCAAGGCGCATCGAACGCTCTAGACCAAGTCTTACTAATAAAGTTAAACCGGCCAAGGTTACCAATGCATCGCGGCGCCCTTAGGCGCCGCGATGATGTGATCAATTAGCTTTTACGAGACGACTGACTAGAGGCTTTAGCGGGTTGCTCGCCTTTAGCAGCGGCCTTGGCTTTATCCGACATTTGCTGGCCAGCTTCGCTGAACATTTTTTCCATTTCAGATTTAAATTGCAGGCTCATTTCACTCATTACCCGCGCATCTTCCTGCATCTGTTGGGAAAGCTCATTCATCATTTCAGCTTGCTTGGTGCCGAAATCACGTAGGCTTTCTGCATCTTGAATTTCAGTTGCACTACGAATGCGCTCGGTGCCCATCTGGCTGTAGCGCTTCATTGCTTCCAACTGATACTGGGTCATTTTTTCCATATTGTTGAGCATTAGCGAATTGATTTTACGCATGGGCTCGAACATTTGGCGAGTTTGGGCGTTAAAGTTATCCATCATATTGTCTTGCATAGTGTCTGCTCCTATTACGTTCCTTGGCATGAGCCTGGGAGTGACTCATCTCGATTCAAACTTTCTTTGTTGCACTGCAAAAAAGAGTAATCTCTGGCATGACGCATTGCAACATACTTAAGATAGCGTCCTTACCATCTACCCTTTTGCTCGAGAGCGAGAGGAAGCGGTGGCTTTGGTGCTCCTCTCGCTCGACGACCCTTTATTGGCTTTAGCCGGCTCCGCAGCCCCCTCGGATGTGCGTTGATTTCCCGATTTATCCGATGCAGAGGAACTGCTAGTGCCCGCCTGTCGTAACATATCCAGCATCATTTGCTGGTAGGTGCCGAAATTTGCAAGCCCTTGAGAAAGACCTTGCTGCATCATAGGTTGCTGCAGGAAAGGTCGCATAAGACTCATCGGATCATAACCTTCAACCCCTGATTCCATCTGCTGCTGAATATTGTCGAGTAGATTTTTCTGGAAAGCCTCAACATCAGGCAAGCCTAGCGATTGTCGGAATTCGTCCGGGGTAAGTTCGAACTCAACGTTAATTTTCATTGGCGGCTCCTGCACTTTTTTCCATGACTGTTTCTCATGCATTTGTTTTGTTTGAGTGTAGCAGCGAACGGCCAACCTTACTCCGTGACGTTAACGCTGCGTTAAACGCGGTGTGTCAACGCTAACATCACCATTTTGGCCACGCTGACGTAACCAGTGATCCAGCAGCGTTATGGCCATCATGGCTTCAGCAATCGGGGTCGCACGAATACCGACACAAGGATCATGCCGCCCTTTGGTAATGACTTCTACTGCTTGACCATGAACATCAATGGAACGCCCTGGCGTGGTGATGCTGGAAGTAGGTTTAAGCGCTAAGCGTGCCACGATAGGTTGGCCGCTAGAAATACCCCCCAATACGCCGCCAGCATGATTAGATAAAAATCCCTCTGGCGTCATCTCATCACGGTGCTCGCTGCCACGTTGGGCCACACAGCCAAAACCTGCACCAATCTCTACCCCTTTTACCGCATTAATACTCATCAAACCGTGCGCCAGGTCAGCATCCAGGCGGTCAAAGACGGGTTCGCCCAACCCTACTGGCACGCCTTCAGCAATCACAGTGATTTCAGCGCCTACAGAGTCTTGGTCGCGGCGCAGTTGGTCCATATAGGCTTCTAGCTCTGCGACTTTTTCAGGATCGGGACAGAAAAAAGCATTTTGCTCAACGGATTCCCACTGTTTAAAGTCAATTTTAATCGGCCCTAATTGACTCATGTAGCCGCGAATCTGCACGCCGTGTGCTGCTAAATATTTTTTGGCAATCGCCCCTGCGGCGACCCGCATCGCCGTTTCGCGGGCGCTGGAGCGGCCACCGCCGCGATAGTCACGATGACCATATTTATGGTGATAAGTGTAATCCGCGTGGGCTGGCCGAAACTGATCTTTGATTTTTGAATAGTCGTTGGAGCGCTGATCGGTATTCTCGATCAACAGCCCAATTGAGGTACCGGTGGTCTTACCTTCAAACACGCCAGAAAGAATACGCACTTGATCAGGCTCTTTGCGCTGCGTTGTGTGCCGCGAACTGCCTGGCCGACGGCGATCCAGATCATGCTGCAGGTCTTCTTCCGATAGTGGCAGGCCGGGCGGGCAGCCATCAATAATAGCGCCCAGCGCAGGCCCATGGCTTTCGCCAAAGGTAGTAACCGTAAATAGCTTGCCAAACGTATTGCCAGACATGGCCGTTAATTCCTCACACAAAAGACGCCGCATGGGCGTCGAGTTCAGCGGCGCTCAGGGCAAATACACCCTGGCCGCCACGCTCGAATTCTAGCCAAAGGAAAGGTACGGCAGGAAACGCCGCTTCCACATGGCGATCAGAGTTACCGACTTCTACTATCAGCCACCCTTCACTGGTTAAGTGTTTCCGCGCCTCCCGCAGTATACGCCGCACGATATCCAAGCCATCGCTGCCAGCGCCCAACGCCAATGAAGGCTCATGGCGGAACTCAGCGGGCATTAAAGCAAGGTCTCGGGCATCCACATACGGGGGGTTAGAGACAATCAAATCAAAACGTTGCCCTTCCAGGCCACTGAATACGTCCGACTCAACTGCGCGAACCCTGTCGCCCACATCGTGACGGGTAATATTTTGCTTCGCTACCGCCAACGCATCCTGGCTAATATCAGCAAGTACTACTTCGCAGGTGGGTAGATAGAGGGCCGTAGCAATACCAATACAACCCGAGCCAGTGCATAAATCAAGCACGCTAGCAGGTGGCTCTTCCGGAAACCACGCAGTAAAGCCATCTTCTATCAGTTCGGCGATGGGTGAACGGGGAATTAACACGCGCTCATCAACGCTAAAGGGGTGGCCAGCAAAGAAGCTCTCACCCAATAAATAGGGCAGCGGGCGGCGTGTGGTAATACGTTCACGGGCCAAACTAATGATTCGTTGACGCTCAACGGGCAACAGCCGCGCCTCTAGTACACTCGGGTCGATATTCCACGGGAGATGCAGTGCGCCTAAGCAAAGCGCTACCGCCTCATCCCAGGCGGATTCAGTGCCATGGCCGTAGTGCAGCCCTGCGAGATAAAACTCACTGGTGACCCAGCGCAGATAATCGCGCAGCGTAAAGAGATCGCTCACCAGTGCCGAATCCGGCAGGGAAAGGGTTGAGTGCGAATTCTCAGCGGTAAGATGCGTGGTCACAGTGACTCCTGGTAAAGATACTCATGGTCGCAGCTAAAAAGCCTTATCCACATGACGAATAAAAGATTGTACCTTTCACGCCGCCCGGTTCACAGCAACGCTCAGCCCGCTATACTGTGCTCCTTAAGCTGATTCACTTTTTAAACCACCTGAGCCTGCCATGACGCGACGCCGCCACTTGCCTAATGATGACGATATCAGTGCTTTCCGCGATGCGTTAAAAGCAGCGGGCGTTAGGCCTATCGCCACTAATCAGGCGGACCCCGGCAAGCCCAAACGCGACAGCCAGGCCCATGAAGCCCGGCGCACCGCTGCTGTTCAGACGAATGCCCCACAGGCCACCGGACGCACGTCGGATGGCCGCGTAGAAGCTGTGCGTCCTTCTGAGTATTTAGAATTTAGCGTGCCTGACCTGCCGTGGCGCACATTTAGCCAGTTAAAACGCGGCCAAACGGCTTGGCAAGCGGGACTAGACCTGCATGGCTATACGCTGGAAGAGGCGCGTAGGGAGCTTGAGAGTTTTCTGCGCGATTCCGCTAGCCAAGGCCTACGTTGCGTACTCGTAGTGCATGGCAAGGCGTGGGGCAGCACGTCTGACTTCCCTGTCCTCAAAAGCCATACGAACACCTGGCTGCGTGAGTGGCCTAATGTGCTGGCGTTCTGCTCAGCGATTGATATCGACGGTGGCACCGGTGCGGTTTATATACTGTTGCGTAAACGCGGTCATTAACCATTTATTCAGTGGCATCAGAGGCAATGCTTGGCATGCGCCGCTCTAGCGCCTCATCGGCTAAGTGGCGACCTAAGCGAATCAAATCACGCCCCCGGTGGAATTCGTAGGTGCTACAGACGGTTTTGGGTATTTCGATCAGCACATCTGGTGGATAGCCTGCCACTTTGTACTTGGCCAGCGCCGCCTGGGTAATATCAAACGACTCCAATATCATATCCAGCTTGCTCCACTCGCGTTTACCGCGTGCTTCAGGTGTCTCTTCAAGCACCTCATTGTCATCTGTATGGCTGCCAAACCCACCCCACAGTTTTTTGGTGGCTGCTCGCACATCGCCAATCCAGTTCCCCATGCTTTGATCTCGCTGGCGCTCTTGTTCACTACGGCTATCGGTATCTTCCTCCTCCTTCGGCAGTAACTCTTCTAATGTCACCGGCAGTGGGCTATGTGCCGTAACGTTAACCGCCACGACAAAATCTGCTTCATGGGCGGCTACCACTGGCATAATAGGAAGCGGATTGAGTAGCCCACCATCCACCAATACTTGGTCACCTAAATGCACCGGGGTAATGACACCTGGCACAGCGATAGAGGCGCGAATAGCCCGCAGCAATGAACCGTTTTGAAACCATACTTCCCGTTGACGTACGAGATCTGTCGCCACCGTTGTCACAGGGATCGCGAGGTCTTCAATTAAAATATCGCCTACTAAGGCCTCCAGCTTGCTCATCACTTTACTGGCGCGCATCGCCCCCATTGGGCTCCACGTGACATCGACCAATTTGAGCACATCCAGATAGTCGAGATTACATACCCACTCACGGTATTCCGGCAGTTTTCCGGCAGCATAAATGCCGCCGATCAGCGCCCCCATGGAACACCCTGATACGGCAATAATCTCGAAACCGCGCGCCTCCAGTGCTTCAATAACGCCAATATGCGCATAGCCACGCGCCCCACCACTGCCCAGCACGAGGGCGACTTTGTTACCACTTCCTACGTGGGCCAATGTGGTCATGTAGCAGTCCTTCCTTTGCGCTTTCGATGACGCTATTACCGTTCAACACTGCCCCAATGATGGACGATAACAGCAGCGACTTGAGCCACCGCTCGGGGCTCCAGATGCAGGTGGTGCCCACCACTTAGTACTTCACGCGTTAACCCTTGCACCGCTTGGCGCGCCTGCACCGCCGAAGAGCGCTCCCCTAAAATCCCATCCTCGCCCTCGATCAATAGTACTGGCGCCTGAATCGCCGCCAGTAGCGATAGCACTTGCTCGGGTGTAAAGCGCACCAGGGATGGCTTCAACAACCGGCTATCTGTGCGCATTTGCACATGTCCATCGGCAGTGGGCTGAGTATTACGCTCCACCAATGGCGTGGCCGTTATGCTATCGACGGTTGTAACGCCACCGGCAACCCGAGCGGCAACCGCACTTTCGATATCTGGGTAGCGCGGTGCTCGCGACAGCGGCCGACGATAAGCCGTCAGCCCTTTACGCAGCTGACTGGAGGTCTCTTCAACCGGGGTATTAAGCGCTCCTAACCCGTCAATCAGCGTTAAGCGCGCAACGCGCTCAGGCAGCGCAGCGGCAAGCAGGCAGGATACTGCCGCGCCCATGGAGTGGGCTAATAAGTTGGCTTGTGCAATGCCGAGGGTTTCCATGGCATCTAATACATCGTGGCAGTAATCCCACAGCGCATAATCCGTTCCCGCCGGCGCATGTGTTGAATGCCCATGGCCACGAAAATCCAGTGCCACAATGCGGATATCCAGCGCCTCGACCAATAGCGGTGCCAAACGGGAGAAACTCGCTGCATTGTCTAACCAGCCGTGCAGGGCAAGCCACGTGGGAGCATCCGCCCGCCCCCAGCTAAGTGCGGCAAGTCGACCCTGAGCAAGTAAAAGCGGCTGCGGCGCCAAGGCACGTACAGCCGAAGGGTGGGTATGTGGCATAAGCATTCAATCCTAAGCAGATGTTGTCGCCAAACACAGGCAAGTCAAGGCAGACAAACAGAAACACCAAGATGACGACCTGGACAACAAAAGGTACCATGCCGTGCTTAATGCTTCTGCTGCTTTTACCTCCATGCTTATTTTGGTGCTGCCATGAAACCACGTCGCGATACTCGCGCCCGTAATCTCGTCTTTTTTGTTGTTGTCACCAGCGCTATTGTTGTCGGCTTCTGGTTAGCTAGATAGCTATTACGCCTCCCCAAGTAGACCAAGACTAGCCGCCGGGGCTTGGCGCCGTAGCCCGCGAGAAAGCGCATGCCCAATCACGCCAATCATCAGCGCCCCCCCCAGCGGTAGGAAAACCCATAGCCCCAGGTGAAAGCGCGGCGTGAGATCCAGCCAGTAAATATAGAGAGCCCCTGTCGCAAGCTCTGCCAACACCGCGCCCATCAAACCACTGGCAAACCCTAACAGAGCGTACTCGGCTCCCTGCACCCGTGAAATCATTCGAGTGCCCGCTCCGAACACACGCAGTAGGCCGCTTTCGTGGGCGCGCACCGGACGGCTTGCGGTTAGCGCTGCATAAAGCACGCTAATGCCTGCTAAAAGCACCAAGGCAAGCACTAACTCCACTGCTCGCGTGACCTGGGTGAGTACATCGCGCACCTGACCTAAAATCGCATCGACATTGAGCAATGAAACACCGGGGAAATCCGTGATCAACTCGCGGATCAACCCCTCTTCCGCTTCAGGTAAGTGAAACGCAGTGATGTAGCTATGGCCAAACTGCTCCAACACGCCAGGAGGGAAAATTACAAAGAAATTAGGCTGAAAACTGTCCCAATTCAGGCTGCGAAGACTGGTGATTTGCGTAACGATTTCATCACTGCCGACGGAAAACGTCATTTCGTCGCCAATCCCAAGTCCTAGCCGGTTGGCTAATCCATCCTCCATCGAAATAGGCACTGGCGCCGCCTGAGGCGTTGCCTCTACTGCACTCATCCAGCCTTGGCCTGATTCAGTGTTTTCTTCTACCTCTGCAGCCGAAAACCACTCCCCAGCCACCACTGCGTTGCCCTCAGGCAACTCTACTTGCCAGGTCAGGTTGAGCTCGCGGCGCAGCGAGTTATCACCGCGGGCATCTTCTGGCACGGCGTCTTGTGGTGACTGATCATTTATCGCAATCACACGACCGCGGACCATGGGATACAGCGTACTTTGGGTATCTACCCGGGGCGATACCGCAGCTTCGAAAGGGCCACGCTCTGAAGGCTGAATATTGATAGCAAAATAGTTGGGGGTGTTATCAGGCAATTGGTCTTGCCAGGTACTTAACAGGTCGCCGCGTACCAACACTATCATCGCCATGGCAAAGAAAGTGACCGAGAACGCTAACAGCTGGCCCAGCCCTGCTTGGCGCCGACGAGCCAATTGGCGACCGCCCAAACGCAGCGCCTGGGACCATTCACTGCTTCCTGATAAGCGCTGCACGCCCTTCAGCAAAGCGCTGAGCAGAAACGCGCTAATCAACCACAGCAAGCCGAGAAGCATCGCGCCGCCGATTAATAGCGCAATAGCCAATGGCAGGCTGCCCGAATAGAGCCATAACAAGCCGCCAAACACAGTACTGGCCACGCCCACAACGAGCCAGGCAGAGGGTGGCAATGGATCTAGCTCACGTCGTAGCACTTTTAGCGCACTGACTTGCTTAATACGCAGTAGCGTTGGGCCTGCAAATCCCACCAAAACAGCCAGAGCGGTGAACACACCCAGGCCAAGCGGCATCAGTCCCGGTGGTGGGAGTGTCATAGGTAGGAAACTTACCAACAGCCAGAGCAGTATCGCTTGGCCGACCAGCCCTAGCAGCGCCCCAATCACGGCGGCTACTAGCGCTAAGCCCAGCAGTTGCAGGCTAAAAATAGTCACTAATTGGCGCTGGCTGGCCCCAAAACAGCGCAGCAGTGCGGCGGTATCCAAGTGGCGTTCCACGTAGCGCCGGGTAGACATCGCCACGGCTACCCCCGCCAACAATACGGCAGCCAACCCTGCTAACCCCAAATAGCTTTCAGCGCGCTCCAGTGCATTACCAAGCTGGGGGCGATCAACCCGCACATCCCGCACCTCTACTCCGTCACGGCGTAGTTCCGCGAGCAGCCCTTGAACCTGATCCAGCGCGGAAGGTGAACCCGCCGCTAAAATTTCAAACTCTACTCGAGATCCCTGTTGCACAAGCCCTGTCGCTTCTAGATCCGCCGTATTAAGCATTAAGCGCGGATTAAAATTGCCAAAGCCGCCAGACTGATCCGCTTCACGCTCAACAATGCCCGTCACGGTAAGCTCAGTTTGGCCTACCTGCACCCGGTCACCGAGCTCAATTTCAATCAACTGCACTAGCCGTGGGTCAGCCCAGGCCTCTCCCGGCGGTGGACCAGAGGCTATTTGCTCGGTGCCATTACCAAAGTCGACATGGGAGACCCCGTAATGAGGATAGACATCATCAACCGCTTTCAGGCTCGCAGGCTGGAACTGGTCGCCGCGGCTGATCATCGAGACGAGATCCACCTGATCGCTTAACGTAAAGCCTGCCTCTTCTAAATTGGCCCGAAGCTCATCGGAAAAAGGATCGCGCTGTTCCAACACTAGATCGCCACCCAGCATTTGCCCAGCCTGCCGCTCCAAGCCGCGCTCTAAGCGATCGAGAAAAAAAGCAATCATGGTGGAAGCCGCTACGGCCAATACTAATGCAATAAACAGAGCTCTAACATCGGCAGCGCGCAGGTCTCGCTTGAGACTGCGCATTGCCAAACGCCAATTCACATCACTCATTGTGCTCCCTCTTCACTTACAGCGCTGGCAGGCACAAAGGGTTCCAGACGTCCGTGGTCCAAGCGCAAGCAACGGTCACAGCGGCGCGCTAGCGCGTGGTCGTGGGTGACGAGGATTAGCGTGGTACCCGCTTCACGATTTAAGGTAAATAACAAATCAATGATTTGCGCACCGGTATCTGGGTCCAGGTTGCCTGTGGGTTCATCGGCGAAGACTAACTCTGGGTCGGTCACAAAGGCACGGGCAACCGCCACCCGCTGCTGCTCGCCACCAGAAAGTTGTTTAGGTAGATGCTCCACCCGCTCGCCCAGCCCTACGCGGGTTAGCCACTGTACGGCGGTTTGCGTTTCGCCCGCACGCGGTGAAAGTTCCAGTGGCAACAAGACGTTTTCAAGTGCGCTCAAGGTAGGTAACAGCTGAAAATTTTGAAATACAAAGCCCACTCTACCGGCACGCAGCGCCGCACGACCATCTTCATCCAGGCGGCTAAGCGCTTGCCCGAACAGCGTTAGCTCGCCATCACTGGGGGTATCTAAACCAGCCAACAGGCCAAGTAACGTTGATTTACCCGCACCGCTCTTACCCAATATTGCAACGCTTTCACCTGCCGCTACGCTAAGCGATAGGTCATGTAAGATAGTCAGTGAGCGCTCACCGCTAGTGACTTCTTTGGAGAGCTTATCAGCGTGTAGGACGGGCTGCCCAGCAGTACCATGGGGAACCATACGGGTGACTTGGTGGTCGGTAAGATGCTGGTGATCAGCTTGATCAGTAGAAGAATTTGCAGTTTTATCAGAGGAGTAAGGCATGAAGCGAAGCATCCCTGTAGCTTGGTGTGGACTAAACCGTATGGTACCTGTAGGAGTAGTACTACTGGTAGTCGCCTTTACCTCGTCAGCTGTCAACGCAGAACCAACTGGCTCAACTTCTACAAACTCAGAAGCTGTCCCTACGTTACTGGTCATGGGCGACAGTTTAAGCGCAGCATACGGCATAGAGCGCGAAGAGGGCTGGGTGTACCTCTTGGCAGAGCGTTTAGCGGGTGATGCACGTGTTATAAACGCAAGTATTAGCGGTGAAACGACGTCTGGAGGCGCACAACGATTTGCTAACATTATCGGACAACGCCAGCCGGATATTGTTCTACTTGAATTAGGAGGCAACGACGGATTACGCGGCCTCGCCCCTACTCAAATGCAGGCTAATTTAGCGGCGATGATTGAACAAAGCCAAGACGCAGGCGCGCAAGTATTACTGCTCGGCATTGATATACCGCCCAATTATGGCCAGGCCTACCGTGATGCATTTACCGGCGTCTACCACTCGCTGGCCGAGGAGTATGACGTGCCATTAGTGCCGTTTTTACTTGAAGACGTTGCGCTCGAAAGTACGTTAATGCAAAGCGATGGCATTCATCCTACCGCGGACGCTCAACCGATTATTCTAGATAACGTGTGGCCCGCACTTGAACCGATGTTAGAAACGTCGTATCAGGCAGCCGTTGAGTAAGAGGTACCTCTACCACCACTATTTACTATTTAAAAAAACAGCTAGGTGGTAGAGATTTATAATAGTTTTTACAAATAGTTGTTACAAACAGTTGCTACAAACAGTTGCTAGGCATTATTAGCGCATATCTTCTGCCATATGGGTTAAAAGCAGCAGTGTCGCTGAAAAGTAATCATCTTGGGACTGAGGGGTTGCGCTAGGCAGCGTTTGACTACTTGCAAAAGCTCTAATCGCATCCACTCCACGCGAAACAGCGTATTCAGCGCGCTCTTCACTCACCACATTAACCCAAGCAGGGGGTGGCTGATGAGCAGGATCATTCCAGAAGGCAGTAATGCTACCAACTCCGCTCGCTTCTGCACGTCCTCCCCAAACAAAATAAAGCGGGATGCGCACCGCATCAAAGCCAAAACGCGGCTCCCAATTAGCCGCCGGAGTCAATTCACCTTGTTGAGTCAACTGAACCCAATCTGTTGGCAATAAATAGGCACCAAAGCGCGCTTCGTCCAGTAACTCAACCCCGTCATCAATCAGCTGCTGCCATGGCTCATCGGGCTCTATTGCTGCAAAGTCTCGCAAGGCGGGTAGAAACCAATAAGAAAGATTGATATCTACTGATTTATCACGCCGAAATCCCTCTATCCCTGGTAGCAGTACCTGAAAACCAGCCATTTCATAAGTAAGGTTTTCTAATATAGCGTCTCTTATACTTCTTGAAGCACTCGCGTAATTAGCGTTGTTCCAACGTTCAGCGGCTAAGTGCAACGCCCATGCGATAAATAAATCTCCATCAGTCGCATTGTTTAAGTCACAAACGGCAGGCTTATCCCGGGGATCATATCGCCATGAAAAAAGAGACACATCCGGTCTACTTAGGTGGCGGCGGGTCCAACGCCATAACTGATCGAAGGTTTCTTGGTCGTCATAATGCTGCGCAAGCATCATGCCCCAACCTTGACCTTCAGAGTGACTTATACTGTTGTTGCCTGTATCAATGACCCGCCCCTCAGCGCTCACGAAGCGCTCACGATACACGCTCCAAGCTGAATCAGCTTGGGCCGCACATGCACTGATAAGCATACATATAAGAAGCCCAGTGCTTAACATAAACCGATTCAACATTTTCGGTCAGTCCTTAAACGTGCAGCTCAATCATTTAAAGCTGCTAACGGCCATAGAGGAAAGTGCATTCCCGTTTTTCCAGATTGCGACTGGTACAACGGATAGGAACATCAATATCCCCACCTTGCTGCTGCAGCCATCCCTGATATAGCCCCTCCAATACTGCTGACATTGCGAGTAAGCTAATTTCTATACGCTCCCGAGATGCTCCAGGGGCTGGACAAGCAGTATGACAAATATGCATTTTTTGGTTATCAGCGGTGATGCTTGCCCAGCCCCAGTCCAACTGCCCTAATATATCGTTGATAGCACCCTCAAGTAGCTCTAGCGTTGCACACTCTCCAATGGGCATTTCTGATGCTATTCGGCCACCAATATGGCGCCAAAAACCAGAGGATTCCTCTTTGCCTGCACTGCTTGAGAGCTCATCAAAAACCAACTCTAAAAAAAGCCGCCACTGGGTACTACAGTGATGCTTAGCATAATACTCAATGTACTGGGAATAATTATCTGGCTCGTTCACCGCTATCTCCAAAGGTGTAGTTCATAAACATGCTAGCGGATGTGTCGTTATAATCACCAAAACTATTAAAATCTACTCGCCCGCCAAGGGAAAGCTCCGAGGTCATTTGGTACTCCATGGCTCCACCGAAGGAAAGCCCCACTCCGCTCTCACTCTCTCCAGCATAACGAGACGCCGGGGTAGCACCTAAAGCAGTAAACACATCAAGCAACGCTTGTGACTCTGGGTCGGTCGGGAAATAGTCGCTGTCGTCAGTGCTATAGCTTTGGAACCCAGGAGCAATATAACCACCCAACGTTAACTGGTCGGTGACGTTCTCTTGGTAATTGATTGGGAAGGCCACGCTGACATAATCCTGCGGGCTAAAATACCCTCCATGCCCATAGGTAAAGTGGCTCAGGTCATCATCAAATGCCATGACAGACACATGCACGCCGGTTTGCAGTTGGCGACGCTCGTTATTGATCGGCCGAGCATAGCCACCGAGAGAAAGCTCATATGATTGGTTATCGGCAACGTTATTACCGGTATAACGGTAAGTACCTATATCCGCATAAAGCCCTCCCGCTTCAGTATCATAATTGATACCGGCACTGCCACCGGTACTGACAACACCGCCCCAGGTGTCGCCTGAATAAGCATCGTAGGCACCGGCATATGAGAGCACGCTATCTTTCACTGCTCGACGTTCAACAGTGAAATTCAGCGATGTATTTTCGGCAATCTCTGGTCGCCAGTTGATTCCACCCACTAGATTAGTTTCTTCAAATCCAAGGGGCGTACTGCCAAAATCTAATTTTGCATTACGATGCTCATAGCTAAGCTCTAATCCAGTACCGCTATCGCGCAAACTGGAGGGGCGCGCTGATAACACAGCCGTTTGTAAACGTCCTTGTATATCTGCTAGTGCGGTCTCGATTTGTTGCCTACTTTCAATGAAATCCTCTTCTGAAGTGAAAACTGGCCTTAACCCATCAAAAATATTTTCTAAGGTCAAAGCATCAATACCAACCTCACCTAAATAACCTAAGACAAAATCACGTTGATCTTGATTTAAGTCTGAAAGTAGCGCTTCAAATAAAGGACTACGTTGCCTTGCATCTTCTAAAAATCCTTCCGCGATTTGTAGGTTTTCAGCACGCTCATTAAGTAATATTTGTGCATTTTCAAGCTCTTCTGTTAAACGAACAACCTCTTGTTCGTTAGGTGCCGCTTGGATACGCCTTAAGGCGTTAGCTACATTACGCTCTGATTCAACGACAAGACTTTGAGCAGTACGGAAATTTCCAATAGTCGATTGCATTTGATCGTAAATAGGAGCTAATTCCGCCAAAGTTTGATCGAATAACGTGATGGCACTCTCACCTATAGCTCCACTGCCATATCGCCGTAACGCATCTCCTTCAGGCGCACCGGCCGTCACTTGAGTAGGCGTGACTACCACCTCAAAACGTCCCTCACCAAAAGGCATGGCTGAAAAACGCAGTGGGGCTTCAATACGATCTTGCTGGCTTAATCCACCTTCCCCATCGCGCAGGTTAAAAGCAAACTCAGTGGCTACTCTGGGTGCCCGCTCGCGTCTGATTTCCCTTGAAAGCTCCTCTATCCGTTGACTTGTGGTAGGTGCTAACACTACCGTTTCAGCCATCATCGTGTCGCTACTAACCTCACGAGTTGTGCCCGGCAGCCAACTAGGCCGTTGCGAGCCACTTGCCGTACGTCTAGATCTATCAGTAAAAGGATTTTGCCCTTGTGCAAGCGCTGCCACCCCTCCTTCTTGACCACTTAAGCGTTGCCGGGCTTGACTCAATAAAGCAAGCGCCTCAAGGCTCTCACCATTAGCACGTGCTACTTGAGCACTTAACAACAGTGTCTCTGATGTTTGTTGCGGTGGCGCATAGCGACTTAGTAGCTGACTCGCTTGACGAGGCCGATTATTAGAAAGTGCCGTTTGCACTGCACCTTGCAGGGCCTGTTCGCTCTCAGGGTGTCGAGTAAGAACATAGGTGTATATCTGTTCAGCTTGAGCCTGCCGCCCTCCATCTGTATATATACGCCCCATCGCCAGCAACAGTTCCTCATCATCAGGTGATTGCTGCATTGACTCTGCTAGCCGGTCATAAGCACTCGCTAAACGACCACTCTGACGCAATTGATCTGCTTCTATAATCGCTAAACCACGCTCTGCTGCCAATACATCTTGATTTTCTTGCCATTGAGGGTTTGCTGCTAAGCGATTAAGCAATTGGCGGGCAGCCTCGGGTCGACCAGCCTGAGCCATTATCAGGACATGGTTGATATAATCATTGGGAGCTTGCTCATCAATTCCACGAGCCAAATCCCGCTCTACCCACCGCAAGGCTTCACTGTGTGCACCAGCTTCAGACAAAGCACCTGCAATTTGACTAACCTGACTTGGCGTAAGGTCGGAGTCTCCATAGCGAAGGTATAGCTGCTGAAGCGAGCCAATGGCAGCGACCTGATTACCCTGCTCGAGCTGTGAGAGCGCCTGTGTAAGTGGCTGCTGAATTTGCGCCTGCTGCTGAAGTGATTGCATATCAGCGGTTAGCGCATTGGCCGGAATCCCAGATAGCAGACGCTGGGTTTCTGACCAACGTTCCTGCTCGGAAGCAAATAACGCAGCGGCATACCGTTGGTCGGGTGTGGCACTTCCGCTTTGAAAAGGCACCATCAAGGCTTGCGCTTCATCAGGGCGTGATTGATCAGCCAAAACCCGCGCTAAGTCGAGGCGCGCCCAAGGATCATTTGGCGATAAATCAAGTGCTTCGCGAAGCGCCGTTTCAGCCCCAAAACTATCCTGCTGCTGCGCTTGACGACGCAGTGCCTCCACTTGCGCAGTGGTTAATCCGCCAATTTGGCTACGAGCACCTTCCGGTAGCGCCTGAGCAATTTGCTGTGCAGCTGCCCAGTCGCCTTTATCCGTTAATACTTGGACTAAGCCTACGCGAGCGTCTACATCGTTCTGCCGCTCTTCAAGTAGAGATCGGTAGGCCTGTTCTGCTGCATCAAGGCGCTGCTGTCGACGCAGAATATCTGCTTCTAATAATCGTGCGGCCCGTCCTGCATCACCACGCTGCTGGGTGAGTGGTCGCACTTGACCAAGCGCTTGTTCAAGATTATTTGCCTCAGCTAAGCGCCGAGCTTCTCCCAAACGAGCATAGAAAGCGGCGCTTTGATAAGCCGCTGCCCACTGCTCACGTCGATCAGGTGCTTCATCCATTGCTTCAGCTAGTAAATCTCTAGCCTGGGCAAACTGCTGCCTTCGTAACAGGATAAGACCCAACCCACCCTTTGCTTCGGCATCTTGCGGATTATCATCGAGCGCTTGACGAAACGACTGCTCAGCGCTGCCTAGCTCCCCAGACTGAAGTGCTGTAAATCCCACTGAACGACTGTTCTGAGCAGTTGATTCTTCAAAGCGTTGTAAAACTTCGCTATCGTCTGGGTTGGCTTGTACATAAGCTTGGTAAAGCGTTTGGTCAGCCGGGGTGGCTTCTAGCCAAAGCAGGGCTTGTCGCCAAGCACTGCGTGCAGTACCTGCTTCCGAGCCGCCTTGTCGTGCTAACTGAGCCAGCCGATCAATCCCCTCTCGCCGAGTTCCCTCACGATAAGTTAAGACCTCTCCCAGTGCTCGGTTTAGAGGGCCGTCTTCAGGATAATCATTGCTAAACTGACGTAAACCGTCACGCGCCTCCCGCCACTGGATATCACTACCACCTGCGAGGGTTTGATAATATTCAACGGCAAGACCACGAGGTGGTGTCTCCCCACCGAACAGCTCGCGATAGGCAGATGCCGACTCTGCATAGCGATTAGCACGGGCTAGCTGACGAGCACGGTTCAACTGAGTAGTGTCTAACTCATCGCCTTGCTGAAGTTGGTCTAACTCAATTAGCCGGGGATTATTAGGTGATGCCTGCTCTAACCGACGTGCCCACTGCTCAGCTTGATCAGGCTGATCATCTGCCAATGCTTGACGCGCCAATCGGAAAAGGACCTCAGGGTCGTCTGGCCTACCGGTGAGATAACGCTCTAACGCTTGTCGAGCTAAATCTGGGCGCTGATTCTCTTGCCAGAAATCTGCCTGACGTAACAAAGCATCTAGGGCACTTTGCGAGTTTTCTTGACCTAATACCGAGGTAATAGGCATGCAACAGGCTAAGGCGCTTAGCAAAAGTCGCTTTGTGAATTTCTTGGAAGTAGGTATGGGCGTATGCATATTTATTCCCCGCCAGCGTGCGTGTTATTACCCATATTTGCTCGACGCAGTGCTCGACGTTTGAGAGTGCTATAAAGAAGTCCAGCCAGCAAAAGTAGTACCGTCCCCATGGCTAATAACATGGGAATGATGTATTGGCCGGCATACCAGCGGATTAAACGGTGCCAAACCATTTCCCCACGGGCAGTCCGAGGACCAACTTGATACGCACTTACTTCCTGTCTAGGAGATATCATTACTAAGTCACCTACCGCTTGGCGACTGATGTGAGGCTGATCGATAGTAGCCGGTAACGTACGCATGCCTTCATCGTGAAAGGCGGTTGCTATGACGATGCTTCTCATCGGGTTAAGAGGTGAGCGCACCCCCATTAAGACTTGCTCTGGAGCTTGGCTACCAAGTCGGTTACGCGAGCGCTCAACGTCTCTTCCCCATTGAGCCTGCGCCCATAGATTGAGCCTATTTAGCAAGCTTAAAGGAGTAACACGTAAAGCGCCTTGTTCTATACTGAATGGATCAATTCGATCATTAAGTTCGCTATTTTCTAATTGGTCAGCACGGGCAACTACCAGGATATCTCGCTGAGCTAGGCTGTCATTCAACGTCAAGCCTTTGCGAACATCCAATGCAATACTGGGATAACCTGTTGAGGCGCCCATGCGACCAATCAAACCAAGTGCAGTACTGATCTCAACAGCATCAGGTTCGTTCGCAAATAGCAAAGTAGTTTGGGATAAATCCGCCCACTGAGTAAATGGAAAGCCAGCACTCAGCCAATATGAAAGCTCAGGTAGCGCCGCAAAGTGCTGAGCATCACTCATATCTAAATAGGAGTCTGGATAAATTAGCGTTTCAACACGATCAGGAAGGCCTAGTTCGCACCCATCCTGAGGTAAATTGACCGCCATATTGAAATAGAAATTGAGCTGATTATTTCCATATAACTGTTCTTGAGGTATGCGTAAGGTGGCTCGTTCTTGGCGAATATCATTACCTAGTAAGCGCCAGGCTTCCCAAGCTAATGATCGTTTCTCAACAGGCAATGAGCCAAGATAAGATCCATTAAGGCCAACCTCCAAACGAGAATCGCTTTCATTTAACCACTCTCCACGTGGAAATTCGTAACCTATTTCCAACGTAACATCATCACCCGGCCATAGGTGCATATTCGGTGGCAGGCGGAAACTATAATTTTGAGGTGGAGGGCGAATACCCTCACCTACCATCTCAGCTCCGCTTATCATGCTATTAAGGAATATCGGTTCATTGAGCGCCTGCCAATTAGGCGCATCATAGGGCTCTCGGGGTGTTAACTGGGGTACGCTAACCTGCTCACTATCCCCATTTAATCTCTCTTGGTAACTGGCTAGATAAGTTGCAGCGACTTTGACATCCTGTTCTGTTTGTCCCGTTACAATGAGCAGGCGATACATTGCGTTATTAGGATTAGCATACTGAAGTAATGTTGGACCTTCGATGCTAGGCAACTCCACCCCTAATGGCATTTGATCAGGGGTGCCGATCACTACTGAGTGTTGATCAGGTATTTGCGTATGGTGTACTGGGAAGTCGGCTCCCCTAAAATCCGACTGTATAGCGAAATGTGACGCTATAATGGCACTCGCATTAAGTAAAATTTCTGATGGTTGAGCAGGCATTACGAAGGGCAGCACCAGACGCTCCATATCTGCCACATCGAAAAAAGGAGCAGGCAAATTAGCTAAACCACTTATCGGAGGTAACGACTGGACATCAACAGTAAGCGTTGAACTGGGCAGAATCTCTACCCAAATATCTTGGCTCAAAAGATTATTACACTGTTCTAATGTTTGGCCCGCAATACTAAGTAATAAGGTGTTATAAGTAACAATTAGCTCAGGTGGAATAGCAATCTCTGCTACTAGCTGGTCAGCGGTAAAGCGATCAAGCTCAAGGGTGTCTACTACAATACCATTAAGTGTAACATCCAGCCGGCTAAGCCCCTCCAGAAGCAAGTCAGAATAGCGGAGATCCAAATGCAATATGGCTCCGGTAGACACTTCATCACTGCGCAATGAAAACTCAACGCCAGCCTGCGCTCCATTACCCTGTATACGTAAAGGGTTAGGCTCTATATCGTCCATTTGATTTAAAAGGGGATAAATACGCTCCCGAGTTGGGGCTGGCATATTAAAAGCGAGCCCTCCCTGAGCACTAACCTCAACGTCAGGTAGCTCAGCGGCATCAACTGATGGTGACTCCATCATTAAAAAAGTTGCTTCGCGAGGTAGTATTTGGGTCTCTAGCGCTTGGCTCCAGGCTCGCTGAGTGGACATGATACCAATAACAATTAGTGCAACTAACACCATACGCCACACCCATGTAGAGATAGAAGTAGTGACCTGGGTTACTGATGCGCTCATCGGTGCGGAGTTTGTGGTACCTGGCTCTGGCTGTTTTGCTTGAGGTGTATTCGCCCCTCCTCCTGCAAATAAGCGGCGCTCTTTCCAGTTCCTAAAGAAAAGCCCTGTCACAGCTCGGATGACTGTCCACATAGAACGCAGTGGCTGATCCTGAGGTAGCTTTCTTTTCTGTAGCCATGCATCTGCACGCCCCATAACAAGTTTGACTAGTTGACGACGTTGCGCAACATTTAAACTACCGAAGCGGAGACGGATATGTTGGCTATCTTGGGTGACTATATGTACCGGAAAGAGCACATGACTGTTATCGAACTCCATTTCGACAAAATCAATACGTGAATCTTTTGGAAAGCCTGCTATACCCGCAATTTGAATACCGCCCATTGAAAGATTTTGAGTCATGGCCGATAGGGTGTAGCCACCAGTAAGATGTAAAACCACAGGGCGACTCAACTTAATTCGCACATATTCGCGAACCTGCTTTTGTTCGCTGCCAACAGATATCGCCGCCATTAAAAAGAAAGCGCTGAACGAGGCCCATACTAAATTGAAAAGCAGCACACTTAACTGCTCACCTTCAGGGTTCCACCAAACTAAACGAATAACTCCCCATATCGCTCCGGCAGTCAGTAAGGCCAATAAAAAAAGGTGTGGGCGCGTCACATTAAAATCAAAAAAGCTTCGATCCAGCCGTCCCCCTTTTTCAGTAACATCAAACTTCCCACGATTAGGATTAAAAAGCGTCACAATAGATGGTTTAAGCAAATGGAAAGTCAGAACAGTTTCATATATTTCATTCCAAAATGTATAGCGATACTGTCCTACAAGTTTGGCATTGGTATAAACAACGGCAAAAAGATGTGGCAGTACATAAACCGCTACAGACTGTGGAGAGGCTTGAATAATATTAAGACCAAATAACAGATACGCTAAGGGGGCTGTTAAAAATACAAATCGTGCCAGCGGAAACTGGAAGTGAAGCATTGCGCTTAGATAGCATAATCGCTGAGGTATGCTCAATCCTCTACCTAAGAGAGGATTATCACGACGCAAAATCTGAGTCATGCCACGAGCCCAGCGTGCGCGCTGAACAATATGCAGAGCAAGGCGCTCGGTTGCCAGCCCTGCAGCAAGCGGTATTCCTAAATAGGCGGTAGACCATCCTTTTCTTTGTAATTTTAGAGCTGTATGAGCATCCTCAGTGACTGTTTCAACAGCAAAACCGCCAATTTCTTCTAAAGCACTACGACGTATAACGGCACAGGAACCACAAAAGAAAGTTGCGTTCCAGTAATCATTACCCTTCTGAATAGGTCCGTAAAAAAGCTCACCCTCATGAGGTACTTCTCGTCCACTTACCAGATTACGTTCAAAGGGGTCGGGAGAATAGAAGTGGTGAGGTGTTTGTATTACGGCTAAAGAATCATCAACAACAAATGCACCTACAGTCGCCTGCAAAAAAATTCGTGTGGTAATATGGTCACAGTCAAAAATACAAATCAGCTCTCCTTTCGTTTTCTGAAGAGCGTTATTTAAGTTCCCCGCTTTTGCATGCTTGTTATCCGAACGCGTTATGTAGCCTACACCTGCCTGAGATGCAAAAGCCCCAAACTCGGCTCTTTTCCCATCATCTAAAAGATATACATTGATCTTATCAGCAGGATAATCCAGGTTTTGAGCTGCAAGCACCGTATCACGGACTACATCTAAACTTTCATTATAGGTTGGTATATATACATCTACTGTGGGCCACTCAGAAACTTCTTTAGGTAGTGGAACAATTTTTCGCTCAAGCAACCAAGCTGACTGAAAAAAACTTAGCACTAAGACAAGCCAAGCATACCCTTCTGCTGCCAAAAGACCGAAACTCAAAATTGGCTCTAGTAAACCGTCAGTAACCAACGTTTCCGTTACCCGCCAATAAAGATAACGGCTCGCGGTCATTACTGTTATCAAAGCCATTGCTAAGCGTATACGTGGCGAGTTCACCTGTCCCATCACTAATAATAGTAAAGCGGTAATACCTCCAAAAGCCAATTGATTATTCAACGTCATAGGTGTTGAAATAACAATTATCAGAATAGGCGCACACACTAATAACAAAAGGATAATCCATGCTTTATAAAACAGATTTTTCATTACTCACCTTCCTGGCGAATTTGCAATAAAGCAGCATCTGGCATTAATCGCACGAGGTTATGAGCAATATTTTCTAAATCATTTACGACTGCTGAGGTGTAAGCGTGCTGCAGCACTGAAACCTGCAGAGCATGGGCTTCAGAAACGGCTGGATCACGATGCACTGACCCCAGAAGAGAGGCGCCCAAACGCTCCTTTAAAAGAGCATATACATCACGGCTAAGCTCACTGCGCAGATCAAACTGGTTAATAACATAATATGAATGTCTATCAATACTCTCAGGATAGAAGCCTCCCTCTTCTATCGAAGGTAAAACTGCCAATGACGCACTGTCTGCAAGCAATGCGGTTATGCATAATGGCTTTAACTGGCAAACCGCATCCAAGGCAATAGAGTGCCCTGGAGGCAAATCCACTAACAACACATCATCTTGAGATCCATAGAAACCTTTCAGCGCTTGATAAAGCGCCTTCGGATCATTCGCTAAAAAACTTTCAAAACGGTAACGCTCTTCCCGAGTCGTATGACCATAAGCGAGCAGATCAATACCACTTGATGTGGTTCTAACCATTTCATGCCAGAAAGGGTTAGACGTTGCTTCACTCACATATCCCTGAGGATCATTGAAAGCAATGCCAAAGTGTAGTTTCAATGCATCTTGACTATCAAAATCGATGACAGTGACATTGAAACCCTGACGCTGCATTGTGTATGCAAGATTGGCTGTCAATGTTGTTTTACCAACTCCGCCCTTAGGAGAGGCAACGCAAATAAGTGTCATGAATTAATTTGCCTTAACAACGCTTTAAGCGATGTTCTTTTAATATCCGTTTGCTTTTGCTCTTCTTCATTATTTGTATAAACTTCAAACAGGTGGCTAAATGAGCGCCCTGTAGGTTTCACGGTAGCAGGCTGCTCAAAGTGGGCAGTAGGATGAGGTGACCTAAAAGTAGTCTCTTGCCGAGGAGTGGCGGCTCGCTCTGGGGCTAACGTTTCGTTACGTTCTTGTACTTGGATAGGCGGAATGGGGGCATTCCTAGCGCGCTCAGCCCCCTTTCGAGCAATACCCGGGGCATGCTTTGCAATACCATCAAGTAATTTCCAACGCTGCTGCTCGCTAGAGTAAGTCGAATCAGTTGCAAATTTCCGGTATTCGAACTCGTCACCCACCCTGTCGATTAGCGTATCATCTGTATTTGTGCTCATGCTTTTGTTAAAACCTCGTTTGTAGCGACAGCTTTCCACTCAAACGTCATACAATTTTTGTAATGACATTTCATGAGTGTAGAGGAAATACACCCATGCTGTGGCATTAGTGATTTCAATGACTTTTATATGAGATCACATCGTATATCAAGGGATAAAAATAATAACGCAACAAACAGAAACCTTTGATTACCATGCTACACATTCACCAAACACTTTTCTGCTGACTCTGAAGCCCTAACCCCAGCAGTATTAATACCAGGCCCACCAGAGTAGAAGGCAAAATAGGCTCACCCACTACCAAGAGCAGCAGCAGAAGCGATACTGGGGGAGAAAGGAAAATCAGATTTGAAACCTTAGCCGTGCGTGACACTTTATGAACAGCCATCTGCCATAGGATGAACGCAATACCCATTTCAAACAGCCCCACATAAACCCCAGCGCCAAAGGCTGGCCACCCGTGCCACTGTAAACCTGGGCCAACAAGTAGTAACAATAGGGTCAATACAGGCAAGCCAACGCTGAAATTTTGCCATTGGCCGACTAACGGTGGGCGGTGATCACGCGCATTGAGCAGCCAATAAAGCGCCCATAGCAGTGTCGACGCCAGCGCCAGCACCACGCCTAAAGGGTCGGCAAAGGAGACATTGAACACTTCGCCGCGCGTCGCTATCACCCATACCCCCGCGTAAGCGACTAACCCAGCGACAATATCCATGCGCGTTAAGCGATGCCCCAGCATAGGCACCGCTAAAAAAGCCATTGCCAACGCCCATGTATAATTCAGCGCCATGGCCTCCTGGCCTGGCAAACGATCATAGGCGGCAAATAGCACCAAGTAGTAGGCCACCGGGTTCATTAACCCCGCCCAAGCAGCGGTTCTCCAGCCACTCCTTAGTGCAATAGCCATTTCCCCACGCTTGATGACTAGCGCGCCCATCAATGCCCAAGAAACAAGCGCAGCTATCCACATCAATTCCAGCGGGCTCATCCAAGCGAGCGCCACCTTAAATGCCGTGGCCACCGTAGACCACAGCGCAACGGCCCCTAAGCCATAGAAAATCGCTTGCCGATCCTGGCTCATCGGTCAATGTGTCCTAAGTCGCGATCTGGGTCCAACTGATCTCGTACCTGCTGTTTCAGAAGTTTAATATCTGGAAAGCCGCCATCGCGCTTGCGTTCCCAGAGTAATATTTCTTCATACCAAATCTCAAAAGCACCGCCATGGGATGGGGCTAAAGAGACCTCACTTAATGCTTCACCAAAAGTGGAAAGTAGCTCTTGAGCATACCAAGCACTGCGCAACAACCACTGGCACTGAGTACAATAGCGAATCTGAATACGTGACATTCTGGATCTCCTAATTAAGCAAAATGGCATTTTTATGGATATTTTGTCATCTTGAGATGGCTTGAAACAGCTCGAAATGCCCTCCAATTGGCGACAGAATCAGTCGTTGCCAACAGAGGGGCTAATAGGCGCACTTGCTCAGCTATTTAGAAGCGCTACCTTGTTGTTAATTCTTGCTGGCGTAGCATCGAGGGTAATGCTGAGAACTCAATAAATACCTAAGGTTGAGTAGCGGTGCAGGAATTATAGGAAACTCGTCGCCGCTAACGCTAAGATAGTGCTCAAGATTGCAATATATGGCGACGCTCGCCATGATGGAGCCGGATAGTAACTACCCATTGGGACATTTATTATCTTGCCTATAATAAGTGATTGGAAATCCCGTTTGGCTATCGGTGAAAGTGACTACCGTAGCCGACGGAAAGGACTGGAGCTGCAACAGGAACCCCTTGATGAAACGATCTCCATTGATCAGTCCAGAGCTGCTCGAACGTATTATTGATGCATCGGAAGACGGCATTGTCGTCGCTGAGCAGGAAGGGGATGAAAATATCCTCATTTATGTCAATAAAGGCTTTGAGCGCTTAACGGGCTATAGTGCGGATGAAATTCTATATCGCGACTGCCGTTTTCTTCAGAATGAAGACCGCGACCAGGATTCACTCATCTCCATTCGTGAGGCACTGAAAGATGGGCGTCCTTCTCGTGAAATACTGCGTAATTATCGTAAAGACGGCACCATGTTTTGGAATGAACTATCCATCACACCGGTCTATGACGAGGCAGATAAGCTAATGTATTACATTGGCGTACAGAAGGATGTTACTGAACGCGTTGCGGCACAGCTAGCGCTTGTAGAGCTTCAAAATCAATGAGAAAACAGCAAATAATCAACTTTCTCTTTAAAAACGGCCATCAAGACTTGAACTTCATCCCAACTGGCGTTATATAGCGGCAAGGCGCTTAAACTGCGCTAGGCGCTTCATACCATTTACTGAATGCGTGAAGCCATTGTGATGCCGGTACGCTGGCTGGGTTGGAGGGCATATCATGAGCCGTGACCCCTTAAGTCGTGAAACCTTTACTACCGATGCACTCGACTCTGACGAGTTCGAAAGCCTAGATGCCGTTAATGATGACCACTACGGTAAAAGTAAACCTAGTAAGGCAGATAGCCTACGCGCTCGTCGCCAGGTCGAAGCATGGCTAGAAGAGCGTCGATTACAGCGTGTAATTGAAGATGACTGGGAAGAAGAAGAGTAAATCCCAACTCACTGCGCTTAACAGTATGCTCAGAAACGGCTTGGCCTTCTCCTGCATTGAGTAGGCCCAGCCAGTTTGACTGTCACGCTACCTAGCCTTTCCTTACGTAGACCACTATCATCTGCATCTAGCCAGTAGCTTACTGCTGCCGATTATCCTCTTTCCATCAACCTAACGGATTTCCATGGCGCAATACGTTTTCACCATGAACAGGGTTGGCAAAGTAGTGCCGCCCAAAAAGCAAATTCTTAAAAATATTTCGTTATCGTTTTTCCCTGGCGCCAAAATAGGCGTGCTGGGCCTTAACGGTTCGGGTAAATCCACACTGCTACGCATTATGGCCGGTGTCGATAAAGAGTTTGAAGGTGAAGCTCGTCCGATGCCCGGTATCAATGTTGGCTATCTTCCTCAGGAACCGCAGCTAGATGATGAGAAAAACGTCCGCGACACGGTCGAGGAAGCCCTTGGAGCGATCAAAGAAGCGCAAGAAAAGCTAGACGCGGTTTATTCAGCCTATGCCGAGCCGGATGCTGACTTTGACGCCCTAGCGAGCGAGCAGGCGCGACTTGAAAACATTATTGAAGCAGCTGATGCGCACAACTTAGAGCGCAAGCTCGAAGTCGCTGCTGAAGCACTGCGCTTGCCCCCTTGGGATGCTAAAGTTGGCAACCTTTCTGGCGGTGAGCGGCGACGTGTGGCGCTATGTCGCCTGCTGCTCTCAAGCCCCGATATGCTGTTGTTGGATGAGCCTACCAACCACCTGGATGCAGAATCGGTGGCGTGGCTTGAGCGCTTCCTGCATGACTATAACGGCACCGTTGTGGCGATCACCCACGACCGCTACTTCCTGGATAACGTGGCGGGCTGGATACTAGAGCTTGACCGTGGCCATGGCATTCCGTTTGAGGGAAACTACTCTCAATGGCTAGAGCAGAAAGATCAGCGCTTGAACCAGGAGGCTAAGCAAGAAGCCTCTCGTCAGAAAGCCATCAAGCAGGAGCTTGAATGGGTGCGCAGTAATGCCAAAGGCCGTCAGGCGAAGAGCAAAGCCCGCCTTAATCGCTTCGAAGAGATGCAGTCAGGCGATTTCCAAAAGCGTAATGAAACTAACGAAATTTACATTCCGCCAGGACCACGCTTGGGCGACAACGTTATTGATTTTCATAACGTCACTAAGCGTTTTGAAGACAAACTGCTTTATCAAGATCTCTCGTTCACTATTCCCCATGGTGCGATTGTCGGCATTGTGGGTGGTAACGGTGCGGGTAAATCAACCCTATTCAAGCTGATCACGGGTAAAGAGCAGCCCGATGCCGGTGAAGTAACGATCGGCGAAACAGTCGATATTGCTTACGTTGAACAGTTACGCGACGCTTTAGACGACAAACAAACCGTATGGGAAGCCGTTTCAGATGGACAGGACATCCTGAACATTAACGGTTATGAAGTCTCTTCCCGTGCTTACGTCGGTCGCTTTAACTTCAAAGGTAACGACCAGCAGAAGCGCTTATCGGAGCTCTCCGGTGGTGAGCGCGGACGCCTACAGCTTGCCCAAACGCTCAAACAAGGGGCTAACGTTCTCCTGCTTGATGAGCCATCCAATGACCTGGATATCGAAACTTGCGTGCGCTGGAAGAAGCCCTGCTGGCCTTCCCTGGCTGCGCCATGGTGATCTCTCACGATCGTTGGTTCCTGGACCGTATCGCGACCCATATTATGGCTTTCGAAGGCGACTCCGAAGTCGTGCTATTTGAAGGCAACTATGCCGAGTACGAAGAGGATCATAAAAAGCGTGTCGGCAACGACACGCCTAAGCGCATGAAATACAAGCGTATTGATGCTTAATAACGGCTGTTAAACTGAACGTCAAACGCCTCGCACTGCGAGGCGTTTTTTTGCAGAGCGTTTAGCAATGGGTATTAAATATGATACGAATGTTAAATATGATAGACGCTCTTGGTCATCACTTTGGAGACTAGCCCCATACCCCATTTCACTGGTGCTGGAAAGCGTATACCGCCCGCTTCCAATGCAAGATGAGCATGGTGCGCCTCATCAACAGCCATTTTCCGTAGGATGGCACGGGAACGGTGATCTGCTGCGGGTAGCGACGTTTGGTGCGCATCAATATGCCTACCCAAACGTTCTTCAGTTGCTGCTACCAAGCCCAAACTGACGCGATCACTGACTGCCCCGGTTACGGCACCAACACCAAATGAAGCGACGTAAAAGAGAGGGTTTAAGTAGCTTGGGCGGCTACCTAATTGTTCCAGGCGTTCATCACACCAGGCCAAATGATCGATCTCTTCTAATGCCGCCTGCTCCATCTGCCTGCGCCCGTGAGGAAGCTTTGCTGTAACGCTCTGACCCTGATATAGCGCCTGGGCGCACACTTCCCCCGTATGGTTAATGCGCATTAAGCCTGCCGCATGACGACGCTCCTGATCGTCCAACACACCGTCGACAACCCCTTGCGCAGGTGTCACACGTTGAGGAACAGCCGCATGGGGCATTAAAGTACGTAAAAGTGTGTCGAACTGGTGAATCATTCGATCTGAACGGCTTTGCTGGCGATCCATGTCAACAGCTCCTCCCTCTTGGTGCAGTCGCAGTCTACAAGATTTAACCGGCAGGCCAAGTAAATACGCGCCCACCCATCAAATGCATATGAATATGGTAGACCGTTTGTCCGCCCATTTCGTTGCAATTCATCACGACACGGTAGCCATCTGCCGCAAACCCCTGCTGCTTGGCAAGTGTGGCAGCCGTAAACTGCAGCCGTCCAATCATCGCTAAATCAGCTTCATCTATATCGTTTAATGTCGCTATATGCTTTTTGGGAATGATCAATTGATGGGTGGGCGCCTGAGGGCCAATATCATTAAAGGCCAGCACGTGCTCATCTTCATAAACGATATCAGCAGGAATTTCGCGGTTGATGATTTTACAAAAAAGACAATCCATATATCACTCCATTCTTGTTGTCTGCCACGATTAGCGAAAACGCCGCTGTGCCAACAAATGTCGAACCAAAGGGGCAAGAATAAGCTCCATCGCTAGCGACATTCTTGCGCCGGGTACGACCAGTGTATGCGGGCGAGTCATAAACGAATCTTTAATCATCGCCAATAACCAAGGAAAATCAACGGTCGAGGGATCCCGAAAGCGGATAACGACAAATGACTCAGCGTCTGTTGGAATGTCCTGCACTTCAAAGGGGTTAGACGTATCGACGGTGGGCACACGCTGAAAATTGATATGAGTACGCGAAAATTGTGGCTGGATATAGCGGACATAGTCATCCATCCTGCCCAAAATGGTGTCAATCACCGCTTCCTGAGAATAACCACGCAACTTGGTGTCGCGATCAATCTTCTGTATCCACTCAAGATTCATGGTCGGTGCGACGCCAACCAGCAGATCTACATGGCGGGCTATATCAAACTCTTCAGTTACCAACCCACCATGCAGTCCTTCGTAAAACAGCAGGTCGGTACCGCACGGCAGCGATTGCCACTCGGTAAACGTGCCTACCCGGTAACCCGCTTCAATCTTCTGCTTATCTTCGGCATGAATATAATGCCTAAAGGTACCCGACCCATGCTCACCATACTCGCTGAACAGGCCTTCCAAACGGTCAAGCAAATTAGCTTCAACGGCAAAGTGAGAAAGCTCATCCTTGCGCTCCGGCTCTTCCCGGAAGATGCGGTGCAGATCATCACGGGTATAGCGGTGAAAGGCATCGCCATCAACCACGGCCGCATGCACATCTTCGCGCAGAAACATCCGCTCAAAGCTGCGCCGCACAGTGGTAGTGCCTGCTCCAGAAGAGCCGGTCACCGCTATAATCGGATACTCACGCGACATCAGCCACTCCTCGCATTCGCCAGCGCTTGTATAACCTGCGTGGGCACTTCAGCCGGGCGGCCCGTGGCAAGATCAATTAAGAGCTGATTAACTCGTGACGTCGCGACTAGCTGTTCAGAATCTGCCTGATAAATACGCTGGTAAATAATTAACGCTTTGCCTTGCGGCTCGGGTACAGCGGTCTCAATAAGCAACGCATCGGGCCAGCGGGCCTCACTGTGATACTGGATCGCTAAATCGGCAACTACAGAGGGGTGGCCATGCATATCCCACTCAGGCAGATCAAGCGCTGCGAAAGCCTGTATACGCGCTTCATGGAGCAACGATACAACGGCATCGTGCCCCAAATGACGGCCATAGTTCATATCGGTTACCCGCACCGTCAGAGGGTGACGGTGAATAACCGCTTCAGCGGGAAAATCCAGCTTCACACGCTCCATAGCTATTTCCTCGTCACTGCCTGATGGTATTCACGCACTTAGCATTCATAGCGTTCACGCGCAGACTCACTACTCCCGCGCAATGGCTCTGTAGGCGATATCACGCCGATACTCCGCATCGTCCCAGCGAATCGCATTTACACCCTGATATGCTTTCTGCTGTGCCTCAGACACGCTATTGCCAAGCGCTGTCACACACAGCACCCTGCCGCCAGCAGTGATAATCTCGCCTTGGGCATTTTGCGCTGTTCCCGCATGGAACACTTTACAGCCTGTTTGCTCAGCTTCAGCAACGCCATGAATCACATCACCTTTACCATAGCTGCCGGGATAGCCACCTGCGGCCATCACAACACCAACAGCGGCGCGTGCATCCCACTCACAGGTGCGTCCTGCCAACTTACCCTCGGCGCCGGCTAGACAGAGCTCAGCTAAATCAGACGTTAAACGCAGCATGATAGGCTGGGTTTCAGGGTCACCAAAGCGGCAGTTGTACTCAATAACTTTAGGGTTCCCAGCAGCATCAATCATCAGACCCGCATACAGAAAGCCACTATAGGCATTACCCTCTGCGGCCATGCCGCGTACGGTGGGCAGAATGACTTGCTCCATGATGCGCGCATCAACCTCAGGGGTAACCACTGGAGCCGGTGAATAAGCCCCCATGCCACCGGTATTGGGGCCGGTATCGCCATCGTAGGCGCGTTTGTGATCCTGGCTAGTGGCCATCGGCACAACATGTTCACCATCGACCATGACAATAAAGCTAGCTTCTTCACCTTCCAAAAACTCTTCAATCACCACGCGTGCGCCAGCATCGCCAAAAGCGTTGGCTTCCAGCATATCGCGAATGGCTGCTTCCGCTTCTACTTCGCTAAGCGCCACAATCACACCTTTGCCAGCGGCCAAACCATCCGCTTTAATCACAATCGGCGCGCCCATTTTATGCAGATAGGCGAGTGCAGGATCTACTTCAGTAAATGTTTGATAATCTGCCGAAGGAATAGCATGGCGAGCCAGGAAGTCCTTGGTAAATGACTTAGAGCCTTCCAGCTGTGCCGCCGCCTGGGAAGGGCCAAAAATGGCTAAACCAGCCGCTTGAAAAAGGTCGACAACACCGTCTACTAAAGGCGCTTCTGGACCAACTACCGTTAGTCCAATTTGCTCATTTTTGGCAAATGCAACTAAACCTTCTAGGTCTGTTGCCTCAATAGCCACATTGGTCACTTTAGCCTCTGTCGCAGTGCCGGCGTTACCCGGGGCAACAAACACCTGCTCTACTTGAGCAGATTGGGCTAATTTCCAAGCCAGAGCATGCTCACGACCACCGCCGCCAATCATCAAAACCTTCATGTTCATCCTTCTCAAACGGGAGAGCGTTTATCGGCGGCATTATGCCACAGCGCAGCGCCAAGTGGGGTCAGGAGGATTTGTTATCGTTACTCGCGTCGCGGCTATCCGCTTTAGGCTCGCTTGCGTCACTTGGTTCATCAGCTTCAGCGGACTGATTTAGCGTTTTCTGCCAAAACCGCATATTTTCTTCTGCCAACTCACGCATAAACTCAAGCGGCGTATGGCGAATAGCCTGCTTCCATTGGCTTTGCAGACGCTTTTGCTGCTCCAGCATTAGCTGGGTACCTTGCTCAAGGTAACGCGACAACGGCAACGGCGATGCCATATCGTAGACACGAATTAGCTGCGCCAATAAATCATTCGAAAATACATCCGATTCGCCGTCGGCCTGCTCTTGTTCAATGATGATGGATAGCAAAATGGTCCGCGTCAGGTCTTCACCGCTTTTGGCATCCTCAACCCGGAACGGCTCTTCTTCAATAATTAAACGACGTAAGTCTTCCAACGTTACATAGCGACTTTGCTGCGTATCATACAGCCTTCGGTTAGCATATTTGCGAATCACGCGCACGGCGCATCTCCTTAAACACGATAGGGGCTTTTGCTCCCATTACTGGTATTGTGCCTGCACCACGCGTCCTTGCAAGCCACCTTGATATATTAGACCGGCATACTGCGCCTGTTTTGTGACCAATAGACTCTTATTATGAATTTGATTTTACTCGACCCTAACGACCTCACCAACGATGGCTGTGCGCTTATAACAGACCCACGCAGGCTAATGCATTTACGCGATGTCCATCGCGCGTTACCTGGCGACCTATTGACTGTCGGGGTGCAAGGCGGCGAAATGGGCAAGGCGCGGCTTACAGAACTCACTGCCGAGCATGCTCGCTTCTCCTTGGAAATCCTTAACGAACCACCGCCACCTCCCCTGCCGGTACATTTAGTCTTGGCGCTGCCGCGGCCACGCATGCTAGCCCGCACTTTAGAGCACGTGACAGCGCTGGGCGTAAAAGAGATTACCCTGCTTCACACCAAACGAGTAGAAAAGAGCTACTGGCAATCTCCCGAGCTACGCGAAGATAAAATTTACCAGCACCTGGTACTGGGCTTAGAGCAGGCCCGTGATACAAAACTGCCTAATGTGACGCTATGCAAAGGGTTTCGGCCTTTTTTAGAACAACAGCTACCTGACTTATTAAATGCGCGACGTGGACTGTTAGCGCACCCCGGCATGCCCAATGCTTGCCCTAGAGACATCCAAGACCCAACACTGCTATTAGTCGGCCCTGAGGGAGGGTTTATTGCCTGGGAGGTTGAACAACTGCTGGCAGCGGGCTGCGAGGGCATGCACCTGGGCCCACGCATATTACGCGTGGAAACAGCCGTCACAGCACTGCTGTCACGGCTGTTTTAGCGGTCTATCCGTTATGATTGGTCATCTTCAGGATCGTGAGGCACAACGTCAGCGTTTTCATCACACCCGGGCTCTTGCAGGAAGGTATTGCGCACATCGAGCAAACCTAGGTGGCTAATAGTACGGCGACCTAACAACAGCGGGTAGAGCATCTCTTCACGGTCACGCAGGCTGAACTGCTCTTCATAAATCGTATCGCCCATGCAGAGTTCCATGAGCACTACGGGGCGTTCGTCACGGCCACCGGCGCCACGTACGGTTTGCTCACGGTGAAGTGGGCGCTCAATTTCATCACTGAAGACTTCGCCACTCTCCTGGTCTTCAAGCTTGAGACGAAAGCGCACCCATTCCTCATCGTCTTGCTCGAACAGCTCAATATCGCGAGCATCTAGCGATGACGTTAACGCGCCACTATCAAGCTTTGCCTTAACCGTTATGCCCCATGGCTGTAGCGTCGCGTTTTCGACCCAACCGAATACTTGATCTTCTTCAGCCAACGCAGTGGAAGTAGATAGCATCGCGCCTACTACCAAGCTGCCTAATAACGTTTTACTCATCATTCGCATAGCGTCATCCTTGGTAAAATAAATGGCTAGTCAAATGACTGCCTACTCTGAACGGCTGCGTAACTGTTCCAACAGCTCCTGTGTCGCAAAACCGTCTGGTATTAACCCTTGATCGCGCTGGAAGTTCCGCAAACCTTGTCGCGTATTGGGCCCCATCACCCCATCCGCCCCCCCCACCGCATAGCCCACCCGGTTCAAGCGTTGTTGCAGTTCTTGGACATCGTCACGGGTAAGCGCTGCCTGATCACGCGGCCATGACTGTTCAATACCGCCGCGACCGGCAATAGCATCGCCCAAGGTAGCCACGGCCAGGGCATAACTAGTGGCATTGTTATAGCGTAAAATAGCGCGGAAGTTAGGGCCTACCAAAAAGGCAGGGCCATTGGCGCCAGCAGGAATCACCACGGCGGCACTGTCAAAGTTGGGGAATTCGCCTTGAAGCGCCTGAATACCTTGGCGTTGCCACTCAGCGCTACTGCGACGTTCGGTTTGGGCGTAGTCAAACCCTTCCGGCAGGCTCACTTCAACGCCCCAGGGTTGACCTGTTTGCCAGCCCGCTCTCGCCAAATAGTTGGCCGTGGATGCCATGACATCAGGAATACTTCCCCAAATATCACGCCGACCATCACCGTCGCCATCGACTGCGTAAGCTTCAAAGCTGCTGGGAATAAATTGGGTATGACCCATCGCGCCTGCCCAAGAGCCTTTCATCTGCTCGGCGGCAATGTCACCTTGATCAATAATACGCAGCGCTGCGAGCAATTCTCCACGAGCAAAGTCGCGTCGACGACCATCATAAGCCAGCGTGGCCAGCGCCTCTAAGGTTGAAAAGTCACCAAAGTTGCTGCCGTAGTTACTTTCAATGCCCCAGATGGAAACAATAATTTCAGCAGGCACACCATAGCGTTGCTGCATTTGCATAGCCGTATCGCGGTGATCTGCAAATTTTTCACGACCCGTATTGATTCGGGTGGAAGAAACCGCTGTATCGAGATACTCCCAGATAGGCCTTACAAACTCGGGCTGGAAACTATCAAGTTCAATAACGCGCGCGCGATAGCGCACGCCATCCAATGCCTCACTCAGCGTTGCTTCACTAATCCCCTCGCTGGCAGCATGGCGACGAAACGCTTGAAGCCATTGTTGAAAATTTGCATAGCTGACTTCGTTAGCCGCACGCGCGTCGACTTCGGTCATCAACTGTTGATTTGCGAGTGCAACGCCCCCGGCTAACGGGGAAATTAGCACTGCAGCAAGTGAGACACGCAACAAGGGGCGATAACACCCACTAAATGAAAAAATACGAAACATCACTTATATCCTCAGGCAGTCCTTGGCATACCTGAGATGATGGCCTAGAAAACAAGTGGATACCAGCTTTCAAGGTTCCGCAAAGGCGAAGCTTACTTTACACACTAGCAATCACGGATGGCTCGGCGGATTCGGCCAATTCACCAGCAGGAATTAACCAGCGCGGCCACTGCTCAAGCTCAACATAGGGGCTGTAAATTCTGCAGGGGCAACTCGCCAAGACTGGTAATGCTCTAAGTGAGGTGTAGTTAAGCATAGACCGTTACCATTATACTGTATAATTTCTGTAAAGTTATTGTTTAGGTAAGTTTAACGTGACGAAACCAATTCCTTAACTTCAAAAACAAAAAAGCCACCCGGAGGTGGCTGATCAAAATTCTTTATTGGTTATGTAGACACTACCTTGCTATCCCACTAATCAGGATCAGTATCCCTCGGCTGTCGCTTGGCATTCTCATGCGTCTCTAGGCCACTTTTTAATTCGTGGGTTAGAGGATCATAGTTGGGACGTAATTCATCTTTAACTGTGCCACTCCAAAGCTTGGAGCCGACAAAATAACCAGCACGACCAATGACATGTGCAGCCACCGGTGCGGTCATTAGGATAAACACAATGATCGCAAACGAACGCGCCACTATGCCTACTTCAGCAAAGTGCATGGCTGCCGCCAGCATAATCAAAATAACGCCGAGTGCGGCAGCCTTTGTCGTCGCATGCATACGGGTGAGTAAGTCGGGTAAGCGCAGCAAACCAATGGAAGCAAGCAGAATAAACAGCGCGCCACCAATGATTAACGTGCCCTTGATAAAATCAATCATCGCGCGGGCCTCCTCGTTCCAAAAAGCGCGCAAAGCCTATCGCCGCTAAAAAGCCCATCAATGCAATCACAATGGCAGCGTCCAAGAAGCTTGCGACTTCAGATTTGATCGCATACACCCCAACGAGTCCTACCACAGTCGTCGAAAAAAGCTCAAGCGCCACAACACGGTCAGGCAGGCTTGGGCCACGCACCACTCGTACAAAGGTGAGTATTAAGGCCAAGCTCATAATGACTTGGCTAATCAATATGACGGTATCCATTAGCGAAACAGCTCCAGGGCCCGATGCTCCATTTCTTTTAAATTACGCCGCAGCTCTTCTTCATCATCTAAAAACATCGCATGGATATACAGCACCTTGCGATCATCAGACACATCAAGACTCAGTGTGCCGGGCGTTAGAGAAATCAAGTTTGCCACCATGGTGATTTCCATTTCCGTACGGGCTGAAAGAGGCATCGCAATGACACCAGGCTTCATGTGCCACGGGGGGGTCAGAATATCGAAACCGACCCGCAGATTGGCTTGAATAAGCTCTTTCAAGAAAAAGCCGACAAACCCTATCAAGCGCGGGATGCGGGCTGGATAGCCTTTTAAAGCGTCAAGCTGCGGCTCAATCAGCACCAGAGAGATATAACCAAAAACTAAACCAACCAGTAGATTTAAGCCGGTAAAGTCGCCACTTAACAACACCCATGCAAGGCCTAACAGTAGATTCCAAATGGCACCCGTCATGGCACATCCTCCCCAGCATCAGCCTCTACTTCATCAGCCCCCGATACAACGGGCTCAAGCAGTGCATCTTCGCCACTCGCAGCAATACCCATGACGGCTTCAATATAGCCAGATGGCTCAAATAGTTGGTCACTAATGATCGTCATTACCAGCATAACGGGTTCAGCAAACACACCTATCAGTAGCGAAAACATCGCCAGTACCACCACAGGCAAATACATCATCCAAAGACTTGGCTTTAATAAACGCCCATCATCACCCATGGGCGTCGCTGTTTCAGGCACATGGTTCTCTTCCGGTAGTGATTTCCAGAACACCTCATTCCAAATTTTCACCATGGAGTAGAGGGTCATCAGGCCGACCGCGAGTGCAATTCCGGTAACCACATAGGCTTCTGCTTCTATGCCTGCTCGTACAATCACGAACTTGGCAAAAAAGCCTGACAGCGGCGGGATACCCGCCAACGAGAAGGCAGAAACAAAGAAGGCCACTGCCAGCCAGGGGCGTTCACGGTATAACCCGCCCATTTTTTTAAGCTGATACGTTCCTTGCAGACGGTGAGTAATACCGCTGATTAAAAATAGGTTCGTCTTCACGATAATATTGTGCACGATAGCGAACACCCCACCGGCAATGGCTAATGGGGTATAAAGCGCCAGGCCCAATATCATGTAGCCAATCTGACTAACAATATGGAAGGACAGTATCCGCCGGAATTCATACTGCGCGGCGGCCCCCAAAACCCCCGTCACCATAGTAAAGGCAGCGCCCCACAGCATGATGTCCTGAAGGTAGCCCATGGACTGATCAAACATCAGCGTAAACACACGGAACAGTGAGTAAACGCCGACTTTGGTGAGCAAGCCAGCAAATAGCGCAGAAACCGCTACCGGCGGGGTATGGTAAGACGCAGGAAGCCAGAAGAAGAGCGGGAATGCCGCTGCTTTGATGCCAAAGGCCACCATAAACATAACGGCTAACACCTCAACCATGCCTTGATGCTCTGCTTCATTCAGTCGCAGTGCAATATCGGCCATGTTTAAGGTGCCCACCATGCCGTAGAGCAGGCCAATCGCTGTTAGAAAAATAACTGATGCTAACAGGTTCAGGGTGACGTACTTGATGGCACCTTCCATTTGTGCCCGCTCACCACCTAAGATCAGCAGGGCAAAAGACGCCACCAGCATGACTTCAAACCATACATAGAGGTTGAAAATATCACCGGTTAGAAACGCCCCTGCTACACCAGCTAACAGCAGATGCATTAATGGGTAATAGCCAAATTTTTCATGGCCGCGGCCGGTCGACGCGAGCGAGTATATCCCCATGGCCAAACCAATAATGGCGGTCATTAGGATCATAACGGCACTGAGCATATCGGCGATTAGCGTGATACCAAACGGTGCTGGCCAGCTACCCATCTGCATCGTGACGTAGCCATCCGACAGCGTCGAGATAAACAGCCAAATACTGACAATGAACAGTGCGACATTACCAGCCACGGCCAAAAAGCGCTGCATGGGGCGCGAGCGCCAGAATAACAAAGATATTGCCCCTGAAAGCAAGGGCAAGAGGACGGGAAGAGCGACTTCAGGCCTCACGTATCAGTATCCTTCATCTTGTCTAAATCATCTGCCTTAACGACTTCATAGGCGCGTCGAATCAATACCACCGCAAATGCAAGCACCCCGAAGGCAATAACGATAGCCGTTAGCACCACGGCTTGGGGCAAAGGATCAGCGACATCACCTACGGGCCGCATCATGCCTTCCGGAATTAATGGCGGTGCCCCTCGCGTCATACCTGCAGTGGTAAAAATCAGCAAATTGGCGGCGTTAGAGAGCAGCATTAAACCGATTACCAGTTTCACGATAGAGCGACGTAACATCATAAAAATAGCCGTCGCATAAAGCAGGCCGATGGCCACTGCCATTATTGGTTCCATGCTGAGCCTCCTAATAAATCAAGGTTCATCCTTATCAACCTCCATTAGCGTCATCACCATGCCTGTGACAGAGCCCAATACCGCTAGATAAACACCAATATCAAAAATCAGCGGCGTAGACGCTTTGAAGTCGATGACCGGAATAGTCCACCACTGGGCCGTTAGAAACGGCTGCCCCATAAACCAGGCGGGTACGACCGATATCATGCCTAACAGCAAGCCAATGCCAATCAAGTCGCGGGGATCAACCATCCGCAGCACTTCCTTAGTGGCACTCACCCCAAAGGCAAACAAATAGAGCGTAAAGGCCCCTGCGGCTACTAGCCCGGCGATAAATCCCCCACCCGGCTCATCGTGTCCGCGAAGTAGCAAGAAGACCGAAAAAAGCAGTTGCAGCGGCATTAAAAAGCGGGCTGCCGTATTAAGAATAATCGTGCCTGATTTAACCATCGTAGGGCTCCTTGGCAGTCACTTTGCTGCTCTCGACGGTTTTTCCATCGCTATTCTCACCATGACGCAGTTTCAACATGGCAATAACACCAATCGCTGCAAGCGCGAGTACGAACATCTCTCCCAAGGTATCCAGCGCGCGATAGTCAACCAAAATGACATTGACGATGTTGCGACCATGAGCCAAGGGTGCACTGTTCTCAATCATATAGGTGGAGATAGGCTCAAACTGCTGAATGCTCCACGCCGTCATAATGAGCAAGCAGATTAAAATACCCATAGTGGCCGCAACGGCACCATCGCGTATACGCTCAAGGCTGGTCGAGAGGTTCGAAAAGCGCGGCAAGCGGAACAGCACTAACACCAGCAGGATGACGGTCAGTGTTTCAACCAGCAACTGCGTTATCCCAAGGTCTGGCGCGCTAAACAGAATGAAGATTAGCGCGATGGAGAAGCCCATAATGCCCACAGATACCACAGCACCGAGACGCGAGCGTGATATCGTTGCAAATAACGCCCCCATGGCCATCGTGCCAACTACCACCAGTTCGTGGAAACGAACATCCAGCTCGAAAGCGAGCTGTGGCGAGTGACGCAGTAAAATTGAGTTGCCGATTAAGACGATAAGTGTCACTAGCATTACTAAAATATAGTTACGCATATAGCCATTTTGCAGCAAGCGCGTTTGCCACTCAGAAACATGCACGATGCCATTCATAAAGCTTTCATAACCCGCTTCAGGGCCATAGCGCATTGCAGGTGCCAGCATGGAAAGCTTGCCGCGCACCGTGTCCCAGCGTTTAAACAGTAAAAAGCCCAAACCCAGGCTGACGATAGACATAATCAGCGGCAGGTTGATGCCATGCCAAAGTGACAGCGATACAGTGATGGGTTCGCCCACCACCGCAGAGGCCGCCGACGTCAGCAGCCCTTCGCCGACTAATGCAGGCAAAATACCGATAAACAGTGACAACGCGGCGAGCATGCCTGGCCCTATCAACATGCTTAAAGGTGCTTCGTGAGGCTCTTTAGGAGTATGGTGCTGCTTTCCAAAAAACGGTCTTAGCGCAATAATGGCGGCCACGGCAATGGTTAAGAAAGCCGCTACAAAGCCAAATAGCACTAGCAGTGCACGAAAGCTACCCGCGCCGAGCACAGACTCAAACATTAACTCTTTACCGACAAAGCCAAACAGGGGCGGTACACCTGCCAGTGACAGCGCTGCCACCATCGCAATGACCGCAGTCACAGGCATCAATGAGCGCAAACCACCCATTTGCGTGACATCCTTGGTACCGGTCTCGTGATCTAAAATACCCGCCACCATAAATAGCGCACCTTTATAGAGTGAATGCGCTAACAGGAAAGTAACGAACGCAATCATCGCACCATCGGTACCGATGCCTAACAGCATGGTCAGGGTGCCCAGCGCCATAATCGTTGAGTAGGCAAGTAGCTTCTTAATATTGGTGTGATGGATAGCCAAGAAGGCACCCGTCAGCATGGTAATAGCACCTACCACGGAAAGAATACCAATCCACAGCGCCGTGCCGCCCAGTTCGGGCTGCAAACGCGCCATTAAATAAATACCCGCTTTGACCATTGTGGCGGAGTGAAGGTAGGCCGACACCGGGGTAGGCGCCGCCATAGCGTTGGGTAGCCAGAAATGAAACGGGAACTGGGCTGATTTAGTGAAGGCACCTAACAGTAAACAGATCAGCATGGGGGTATAAAGTGCATGCTCGCGCAGGTCGGCTTCCATGCTACGAATTTCAGCCAGTGACCAACTGCCGCTTGCAACTCCCAACAGCACCAAGCCCGCCATCAACGCTAATCCACCAGCGACGGTTACAAATAAACCCTGCCGGGCAGATTTGCGCGCTTCGATATCGGCATGATTAAAGCCAATCAGAAGATAAGAGGTGATGCTGGTCAATTCCCAAAAAATAAATAGCGTCAATAGGCCGTCGGCCAACACTAGGCCAAGCATGGACACCATGAACGCCACCAGTGCAATATGAAAACGCACTAAGTCAGGATGACCTTTGAGATAACCACCTGCGTAAACCAGTACAAAAGCACCGATCACCGTGATTAACAGCCCAAACAGCAGTGACAAACCATCCAGCATGAATGACAGGCTGATACCTAGCGAAGGCACCCACTCCCACTCCAGAAGTATGCTGCCATTTTCGATCACTTCAGGCGCTTGTATTGCCAGCCACGCAGCCAGTCCCGCTGGAAAGAGCGCCAACACCAGGCTGGTGTGATGAGCAAACCAGCGATGCAGCAACGGCGACGACGCGGCCAGCAAAAAACCCATTAACACGGCAAGTTGCATCTAGCGAAATCTCCTAAGTAACAAACTGCCCACCACTACCGATGGGAACGTTAGGCATGATGCCTCATTTACTGCTAATTCCCCCAACCAGCGCGACAGGTGATATTGAGCCGAGGCCCATATAACACCAAAGTGGCTTAGGCATAAGTCGCCTACCACCCTCACTAACGCCTCTGTAGACTGCCTCCGACAGCTGGCAAGAGAGTAGCTATCCAAGGTGACGCAAACTGTAAACCTTATAGCACCCATGTTTGGCTTACCAGACGCGTGTTTTAACGCGCGCTTGCCACCGTCATGTAAACCCTCAACCTTCACATGGCTCTACCACTTGCCAACGGCACGCTCGCGGCAGTGTTAAAGGCCACCCAGAGTGCGGAACGCTAGCAATGTCGCTGCTATGGATACCTTTGTTAACCCTGGCTGGCACCTTAGTGCCGCTATTCACCGCCAGCCGCGGACGCGTTATTTGCACGATCGCCACGATCATTGCCCCATTGGCCGCCCTCAGCATTGTCTTCAGCCATTTACCCACTCTGCTAAGTGGCGAGATCGTTACCCAACACTGGACCTGGATGCCATTGCTGGGGCTTGACCTTGCGCTACGCCTTGATGGGCTGACGCTACTTTTTGCGCTACTCATCCTGGGCATAGGTAGTCTTATCATTACCTATGCGGGCTATTACCTTGCCAGTGACGAGAAAGACGGTCGCTTTTTCTCGTTCATGATGCTGTTTATGACAGCTATGCTCGGCATTGTGATGGCCGATAATTTACTGCTGATGTGGCTTTTTTGGGAGCTTACCAGCGTCGCCTCTTTTCTACTGATTGGCTTTTGGGGCCACCTGAGCGATGCCCGCCGTGGGGCCCGCATGGCCCTGACCGTCACTGGCGCCGGCGGGCTAGCGCTGTTAGCGGGCATACTGCTGATTGGTAATGAAGTGGGCAGTTTTGCCATGGCTGATGTATTAGCCGCAGGCGAGCAACTTCGGGCATCTGCACACTACCCCCTCATTATGGCCTTAGTGTTACTCGGTGCATTTACCAAATCAGCACAGTTCCCGTTTCACTTCTGGCTACCCCACGCAATGGCCGCCCCTACCCCGGTGTCAGCCTATTTACACTCTGCCACGATGGTCAAAGCGGGGATTTTTCTGCTCGCCAGACTGCATCCAGCACTGGGCGACACCTCTCTTTGGGCGGTTAGTCTAACACTAGCTGGCCTTGCAACGCTCGTTTATGGCGCATGGTTTGCTTTGTTAGAGCGTGATTTAAAAGGTATTTTAGCGTTCTCAACGGTTAGCCATTTAGGCCTTATCGTATTGCTACTGGGCTTAGATACACCGCTGTCGATTGTGGCTGCCCTTTTTCACATACTTAACCACGCCCTGTTCAAGGCCACACTGTTTATGAGTGTTGGCATTATTGATCACGAGACGGGAACCCGGGATATTCGCCGCCTGGGAGGGCTGTGGTCGCTAATGCCAATTACCGGAACGTTAACCTTAATGGCCGGGGCCGCCATGGCAGGCTTTCCACCATTCAACGGCTTTTTATCTAAAGAAATGCTGCTGACAAAAGCATTGGCGAGTGAGCTTTTCGGTGGCTTAGGAAGCATCATTCCACTACTTGTGCTGTTAGGTGCCACGCTATCGGTCGCTTATTCCCTACGCTTGGTGCACGGTGTTTTCTTCGCCAAGTCCATTGATAACTCCCCTGCAGAGCAAGCCTTACACCCCCATGACCCACCCCAAGGAATGTACCTTCCTGGCCTGATATTAGCGTTTCTATGCCTACTGGTCGGATTACTTCCAATGACCCTTGCCGCGCCACTAATTAATAGCGCTAGCCTTGCGGTTCAAGGTGTCAATAACCCTGTTTTCATTTTTGCACTATGGCATGGATTCAACTTACCGCTAATGATGAGCCTTATTGCCATTGCAGGCGGGGCTCTCTTATTGCGCGAACATAAGCGCCTGGGCCTTCTGGCCAACATCCTGCCTAGCCCAAATGCCAAAGTTGTTTTTGAAAAACTCATTACCCGGATTGTGAAAGCAGCGCTGTGGGTGACGCTACGCCTGGAGAACGGCTCACTACAGCGCTATCAGGCGCTTTTGCTGCTCGCCGCTTTGGCGATGACCGCGCTGGGGCTGAGTAATGTTAGTTCTTTAACGGGCTCTGCAGGCATACAACCTGTCGATGGCTTAGTCATGCTGGGTGCCGCCGTGATGATGCTGGGGGCCATTGGGAGTGCGCTGGCACATCGCTGGAGGCTGGTATCTCTACTAATGCTCTCGGTGGTGGGGTTAACCGTATCGCTAACGTTTATCCGCTTCTCTGCGCCGGACCTCGCGCTCACTCAACTGTCGGTAGAAGTCGCCTCAATGATTTTAATGATCCTGGCGCTGTTTTTTCTACCTCAGCGGCCGCCGCTATGGGTTTCCTCAAGGCGGATAATGCGCGATGTACTGCTCGCAGGCTCATTGGGTCTTATCATTGCCTCGCTAAACTACGCGCTGCTCACCCGTGAGGTAGCGAGCATTTCGGACTTCTTCCTGACCGAAAGTGTTCCCGGCGGTGGCGGCACGAATGTCGTTAACGTGATTCTGGTCGACTTCCGCGGCTTTGATACCCTGGGCGAAATTACGGTACTGACGCTTGCCGGCCTTGCGACTTACAAACTGCTTAACCGCTTACGCTTGTTTAAACCCTCAGGCAATTTAGAAGGGATTCGCTGGTCCAGGCACCGCTATCCTCTGATACTAGATGTGGTGGCACAAATCATCCTGCCCATTGCCCTGCTGGTATCGTTCTATATCTTTCTACGCGGCCATAACCAACCCGGCGGCGGCTTTATTGCGGGTCTAATTACCGCAATTGCGCTGCTGCTGCAATATATTGCCCGGGGCTATGAGTGGACCAGCCAACGCCTTAAAGTCTCTTTCCCTTTTATCTCAGTACTGGGGCTAGCCATTGCTGTTTGCACAGGGCTCGGCAGTTGGCTGTATGGCTATCCTTTTCTCACCTCCTCTTTTGGCTATTTCGATATTCCGCTAATCGGCAAAATTGAATTGGCGACGGCGATGCTATTTGACCTAGGTGTCTACCTAGCAGTAGTGGGCGCAACACTGATGATTTTGGTCAACCTTGGCAGTGTCACGACGGCGCACCGGCCAACACTCCAAACGACCGAGCAGTCGGCATCCAAAGAGGGGAGTAAATAATGGAACTGTTGTTCTCACTGGTCACGGGCGTACTCAGCGCCAGCGGCATCTACCTGCTGCTACGCGGCCGCACCTTCTCTATTATTGTGGGTCTGGTTCTGCTCTCTTATGCGGTCAATTTGTTCCTCTTCTCAACAGGCGGGCTACACACTCACTCTGCGGCGGTCATTGGCGAATCAGCATCTCCTGCCGACCCTCTGCCTCAAGCACTGGTATTAACGGCAATTGTTATTGGCTTTGCCATGACAGCGTTTATTGTCATTCTGGCTATCCGCACGCGGGCAGAACTAGGCAATGACCATGTGGATGGCAAACAGGGTGAAGAAGGAGACACACGCTGATGAGCCAACATTTATTGGTGCTGCCGATTCTTCTCCCCATGGTGACCGCCCTGGGCCTGCTGCTCACCGGGCAAACACCGAGCGCCCTACAGCGTCAAATAAGTATTTGCTCCTCAGCACTTTTGGTGGTGCTTTCCGTCTTTTTGCTGATGCGTGCTAACAGTGATGTCATCAGCGTTTATGCGCTAGGTAACTGGCAGGCCCCCTTTGGCATTGTGCTCGTACTTGATCGCTTATCGGCACTTATGGTGGCGCTAACGGCGGTACTGGCACTGGGCTGTATTGTGTTTGCCAGCGCAGGGGATGACGCACGGGGAAGTAATTTCCACGGAATTTTTCACCTTCAGCTATTAGGGTTAAACGGTGCGTTTCTCACTGGCGACATGTTCAACCTGTTTGTCTTCTTCGAAATTCTATTGCTCGCCTCTTATGCACTGCTAATGCACGGTGGTGGCAAGGCACGAATTGGGGCTGGCCTGCACTACGTGGTACTGAATTTGGTCGGTTCAGCACTATTTTTGATCGCACTGGGCGTGCTGTACGGTATTACCGGCACCCTTAATATGGTCGACATGGGGCGGCGTATTACGCTCATGGAGGGCGACGAAGCGGCATTAGCCAGTGCTGGCGCGCTGCTTCTGGTGGTCGTGTTTAGCCTTAAAGCTGCTATTTTACCGCTCTATTTCTGGCTGCCGGCAACATATGCCTCGGCCCCGGCGCCGGTCGCCGCCCTGTTCGCGATTATGACCAAAGTGGGCCTTTACGCTCTGCTCCGCGTACAAACCCTGGTATTCGCCGACAGCCCTGCTGCCACGCTCATTAATGCATGGCTATGGTGGGGCGGCTTAGCCACACTACTCTTTGCGGCCATTGGTGTGCTGGCGGCCCGGGATATGCGAACGCTGGCGGCTTACCTAGTGCTGGTTTCCGTCGGCACGCTGTTGAGCGGTGCAGGTATGGGGCATGTCCCCGCCAACAACGCCCTCCTCTTCTACTTGGTTCATACCACGCTAATTGCAGGCGCTCTATTTCTGATTGCGGAACTCATTGGCATGCAACGGGGGAAAGCGGGTACTCGCTTGGTGCGTGCCCGCCTACTGCGCCAGCCCGCCCTGATTGGCAGTATGTTTATTATCGGTGCCGTGGCAATTTCCGGTCTGCCCCCGCTAGCGGGCGCACTAGGAAAGCTACTGCTCATGCAGTCCGCTGAAAGCGGCCAGCGGATCTGGCTGTGGCCATTACTATTACTTGCTGGTTTGGCCAGTTTAATTGCGCTTTCCCGAGCAGGCTCGGTATTTTTCTGGGCAAGTTACAAAGGCGCGCCTAACGGTCCTAACATTAGTCGTTTACAATTAACCGGCGTTGCATGGCTACTCATTAGTGCTCCGCTACTGGTCATCTTAGGAGGGCCGGTGAGTCACTACACTCAAGCCACTGCCGAGCAGCTTGCTTCTCCACAGCTGTTTATTGATGCGTTGCTACCTAACGATACAGCGGTTGTTCTCAGCTCAGGAGAATCGCAATGACCAATATCCTGCGTTACTTCCCAGCCCCCATGCTGTCGCTGATCCTTCTGGTTACCTGGCTGTTGATGGTACGTAGCGTTGCCTTTGGCCAAGTGCTGCTCGGTATCGTTCTCGCCATCGGCATTCCGCTGCTCACGCGCCAATTCTGGTTACCCTTTCCACGCGTAAAACACCCTATTAAATTGCTACGCTTTTTCTTCTGTGTGCTTGGCGACATCGTTGTCGCCAACCTGCACGTTAGCCTACTAATACTAAGCCCCAAACGTGAACCCCACCCTGGTTTTGTGGAATACCCGTTGCAAGTAAAAGACCGCTTAGCCATCACACTACTTGCCAATACCATCACCATGACACCCGGCACCGTCTCTACCAATATTCGTCTTGATCAGACGTCATTATTGATTCATGTGCTTGATATGCGAGATGAGCAGCAACTAATAGACGAAATACATCAGCGTTATGAGCGGCCCTTAAAGGAGATTTTTGAATGTTAACCGTGGCTTTATGGATTAGCCTGACGTTCATTGTCCTTGCACTAGCAATGAACGTTTACCGCCTGGTGATTGGCCCTGACATTCCTGACCGACTTTTGGCGCTGGATACCATGTACGTTAATGCGATCGCGTTAATCGTCATTGCCGGTTTATGGTTTAACACTAAAACCTATTTTGAGGCCGCCATGCTAATCGCCTTGCTCGGCTTTATCAGCACTATGGCTATCTGTCGCTATCTACTACGCGGCGACATTATCGAATAACAGCAAGATTGAATAAGGGAACGGGCCATGACGCTTAATCTCATTGCTGAGGCAGCGGTTTCATTACTCCTGGTATTAGGTGGACTATTTGCCTTCGTAGGTTCACTGGGAATGCTGCAATTTAAAGATTTTTTTATGCGGCTACATAGCCCCACCAAAGGCACCACGCTGGGCATTGGCTGCGTGTTAATCGCATCAATGATCTATTTCAGCGTCACTCAACGCGAGCCTCATATTCAGGAATTACTGATCACACTTTTCCTATTTATTACTGCACCCGTCACCGGCCATATGCTAGCCAAAACAGGGCTACACATGCACCTGCGCTTTATTACGGGCACACGGGGCTCATTACCAGAGCTAATGGATGAAGATGTCGGCCAGAGCCGCTTTGCCCGCCCGGCTCGCCCAAAACCTCCCGGCGGGTTAAAAACCCGCCGGGAGCAGCTGCTAAAAAGTCGTGGGCGTTAGGCGTTAGGCAGCCAGCCCTGTAGCTCATTATTGATAACGGCCAGTAATGCCTCTATGTGATCGTCGCGGTCGTTTAGGCAAGAAATATAGCTAAACGTCTCACCGCCTGCTTCCATAAAGCTATCGCGGATCTCCTCTTCAATCTCTTCGAGTGTTTCCACGCAGTCTGACGAGAAAGCAGGTGACATAATCGCAATATGTTTATGCCCCTGCTGGGCCAGTTCAGCCACATGGTTCACTGTCTGTGGCCCCACCCATTTTTCAGGGCCAAACTGGGACTGAAATGCGGTATCCACTTCCTCTTTGCTAAAACCAAGCTTCTCCCGGAGCAAACGCGTGGTTTTCTGGCACTGGCAATGGTAAGGATCGCCTTCCATTAAATAGCGCTCGGGCACACCGTGATAACTAGCCACTAGCTTCGTCGGGCGGGTAGGCAAATCGGCATAGACCTCTTCCACCGAATTGGCCAGCGCCTGTATGTAAGCAGGATGATCGAAATAGGCAGGCACCGTGCGGATATATGGCTGCCACTTCATTTTCATCAGGGTGCGAAATGCTTGGTCGTTAGCCGTTGCGGTGGTCGGAGAGCCGTACTGAGGGTAAAGCGGAAAGAACACAATCCGCTCACAGCCCTTCTCTTTCAGCCGCGTCAACACGCTTTCGGTTGATGGATTGCCATAGCGCATGCAGAAATCAACTTCGACATCGTCACCATAAAGCGCTTTCAAACGCGCCGTCATTTTTTCAGTCTGGGCTCGTGTGGTTGTCAGCAACGGACTTTCGTTCTTTTCATTGTTCCAAATACTTCGGTACGCCTTACCCGACGAGAACGGACGCTTGGTCAAAATAATCAGCTGCAACAGCGGCTGCCATTTCCAGCTGGCATAATCGACGACCCGCTTATCGGAAAGAAATTCATTTAAGTAACGGCGCATTGACCAATAGTCAGTGGCATCCGGGGTTCCCAAGTTCGCTAGCACTACACCCACTTTGGCTCGAGGCACCGGCGGATGATCGCTAGGTGCATGGGCCAAGCGTCCTGTACCCGGCTGATCCTTGACGACATTCTCGGTCATTACACTTGCTCCTGGAAAATAACGTTGGTGCTCAGCACATGTAGAAAGTGCATAAATCCTATCACTTTTCGGCACATCGGCGGCATAAAGTTATACTATCAGCATTATTTGTATAACCCTGGGGCAACTCATGTCTAAGCCTTTGCTTTTGGTACTTGGCGACCAGCTAACGTTTTCACTGGCAACGCTACAGCAAACACCGGCCAATGCGGTAGTAGCCCTGTGCGAAGTCGCCGAGGAAGCGCGCTATGTGCCCCATCATATACACAAAATTGGCCTCTTTTTGGCGGCCATGCGTCACTTTGTCCAGGCACTGCGCGAAAAGGGCTTCCAAGTCCATTACAGCGCACTGGATGATGCTGACAACACTCACGCAATTATCACAGAAGCCGAACGCATTGCCGCCCAATATGGCTGCGACGAGATACGCGTTGCCCGGCCAGGGGAGTGGCGCCTTTGGGAGGCTATGCAACAACGCGGTGATGCAGACCTTCCCTGGCGGCTCTTGGAGGATGATCGTTTTTTCACCACCCCTAATGACTTCCGCCAATGGTCGAGCGGTCGTAAACAGTTACGTTTAGAGTACTTTTACCGCGAACAGCGCAAGCGCACAGGACTATTAATGGAGGGCGATGAACCTGCGGGCGGCAGATGGAATTTCGACCACGACAATCGTCAGCCTATCGATGCATCGCTTGAATTTTCTGCGCTGCCCCAGCATCAACATGATGAACTTACTAAGACCGCGCTAGCCGATGCCCAGCGCCACTTCAGTGAGCATATGAGTTCCATTGAGCAGTTTAATCTACCGGTCACCCGGCGCCAGGCATTGGTCGACCTTAAACACTTTATGCAGCATGGATTGACTCACTTTGGCCGATACCAGGATGCCACCAGCGACGCATCGCCGTTTTTTTACCACTCGCGACGCTCTGCAGCACTGAATATCGGTTTATTGACACCCCATGAAGTGTGCGAGGCCACCGCACAGCGTTACTACACAGGCGATGCGCTAATCAATGCCGTGGAGGGTTTATTCACCAGATACTGGGATGGCGAGGGTATGTTCGGGGGCTCTACTGGACCCAAATGCCAGCTTATAAGGCTGCAAACAAGCTTGGCTTTCAGCGCGACCCAGATGACTATCGACAATAATTACGCCCACCATATTCAGCGGCTAATGGTAACGGGCAATTTCGCTTTGCTGTGTGAGATTAAACCCGAGGCTTTATGTGATTGGTATCTAGCGGTGTACGCCGATGCCAGCGAGTGGGTAGAGCTGCCTAACACGCTGGGCATGGTCCTGCATGCAGGCGGCGGTTTGATAGGCTCCAAGCCCTACTGCGCCTCCGGTAAATATATCGACAAAATGTCTGATCACTGACAACACTGCCGCTATCTCAGCGGCAACATATCGCGCTGGTGAATATTCAAGCCAGTGAATTTAAGCCCAGGAGCATGGCCAAGACTTTGCCGCCATGATGGGGCAACTGCACCTGCGCAACAGCCTAGGAGCGTGGTATATCGGGATGGATGCCAGCCGTGCCCTCTATGCTGTGTTGGGCTACCGGCGGCTGGTGAGATTTTCGTGCTTACCGGGAGTACGCGGCTTAATGAACACCGGTTACCGGTTTTTTGCCCGCCGCCGAATTCGGCTCGGGCAGTGGTGGGAAAAACGTAAGGGGAAGGGCTAGCTGTTGATAGCGCCTTACTTTAAAAGCTAATTTAAAAACTAACTTAAAAAGCTAGCTTAAAAAAACCAGCTTAAAAAACTAGCGGCATACGTGAAGTGAGAGGCTCACTGTAGTGCGCATCACGGCCAATTACTTCATCGTGGGGCACATGCTGGACTAAGTAAGCGCGATGAATACCGGCGCGTTTAAGCTCCATGTAAACATCATCTAGCGAGCGAAACAGCATTGGTTTACCGCGCTGCATGAGCATATGGCGCTCGGCTTCAACGTCTTCTAACTCGATTTGATAAAAACGGCTGCCCGAATGGGTAATCACGCGTATTTCAAAATTGTCGTGACTCGCGACAAACTGTTTTAGATCCTTCAGTTCCATGGTTCCCTCCTATTATTTGTATACATCATCGGGCACAGCATGCCTGTACCCGATGACATTCCTGTTGCCTGATTATTGCAATGTTATGACGATCTCCATCGCCAAAACATTCAACACTTCTACATTTAATAACTAGGAGGGCAACAGTGCAAGAGAGTTCCTGACCAAAGAGTCAACAAACAGTGCTTAACGTTGATATTCAGAAGGGTCGATAGCTTTACCAAGCGAATTACGGTCGATCCAATTACCGCCTTTTGTTTCCTTGTAGCGGAAAACCACCTTATCTCCTACTGCCACAGGAAGCTCGCCATCTTCAGTTTGATAGCTATACTTTTCACCCTCCACAACTAAGTGGTAACGGTAAAGATCGGGCATACCTAGCCACTCTTTAAAAGGTCCTTCGCGCTCTAACGACTGCAACTCACCGCGACCTTCTAGCTTAGGAAGACGCTGCCTATTTCCGCGCCGAAATCCACCTGCCATTTGCTACTCCCGTTATCTACATTTCTGGGTGGGGCATTATACGAGCTTACTCCCCATCCTCAAGTTAATCAGAGACTGCTTAATCACCGAAAGCTTCGCCGTAACTATCCGGAGCCAAATCCTCAAAGCGGGTATATTTACCAATAAACGCCATATGCACCGTACCGATAGGCCCGTTACGTTGCTTACCGATAATTAACTCAGCGATGCCCTGGTTATCGGGGTTATCTGGGTTATAAACCTCATCACGATAAACGAAGGCGATAACATCCGCATCCTGCTCAATCGCTCCAGACTCCCTCAAATCCGACATGACTGGCCGCTTGTTGGGGCGCTGCTCCAAAGAGCGGTTTAGCTGTGAAAGTGCGACCACAGGGCAGTTAAATTCTTTTGCCAACCCTTTTAAGGAGCGCGAGATTTCAGAAATTTCCCCAGTACGGTTTTCATTGAAACCGGGAATCTGCATGAGCTGAAGGTAATCGATCATTACCAGCGCTATGTTGCCATGCTCACGCACGACTCGGCGCAGCCGTGAGCGCATTTCATTAGGTGATAAGGCCGCGGTATCGTCGATAAACAGCTGTTTGTCTTTAAGCAGGTTAACTGCGGAAGTTAAACGCGGCCAATCCTCATCTTCCAACTGACCAGTCCGCACACGGGTTTGATCAATCCTACCCAGCGACGATAGCATCCTCAGCATCAGCGATTCGGCGGGCATCTCCATGGAGAACACCATCACCGGCTTGTCGCTAGAAATAACCGCATGTTCAACCAAGTTCATGGCGAAGGTGGTTTTACCCATTGATGGTCGCCCTGCAATAACCACCATGTCCGAAGGCTGTAGACCCGTGGTCATCTCATCCAGGTCACGGAAACCGGTTGAAAGCCCGGTCATTTCACCTTTGAGGTTAAATAGCTCATCAATGCGATCAACGGCCTTGGTTAACAGCTCACTCATGCCGATAGGACCGCCGGTTTTTGGGCGCTCCTCAGCAATCTGGAAGACTAACCGTTCGGCTTCGTTAAGCAGTTCATCCGCCGGACGCCCTTGAGGGGAAAAGGCACTATCCGCGATTTGGTTAGCAGCGCGAATCAGTTTACGCAGTGTGGCGCGCTCGCGGACGATATCAGCGTAGGCGCGAATATTACTCGCAGAGGGCGTATTACGCGCAAGCTCGGCCAGAAATGCCAAGCCACCCACCGTGTCTAATTGATCCCGTGCTTCGAGGGCTTCGGAGAGCGTTACCACGTCTAATGGCTGAGCAGACTCAGCCAGATGAATCATCACGTTGAACACCAAACGGTGCTCATAACGGTAAAAATCGTCCGCCACCAATCGCTCTGAAACGTTGTCCCAGGCCTGGTTGTCAAGCATCAGCCCGCCCAGTACCGACTGCTCTGCCTCAAGCGAATGCGGCGGCAGCTTTAGCGCTGCCGTTTCCTTATCAGCAGAAGGCTGGTCCTGCATAGCGAGCTCCTTTAAACACAACGGTGTAGCCAGTGAACATGCTTATCTTAGTCACCACTCTTCACTGTGACTACTAGCACTGATTAGACTACCAACACTGATTAATAATGGATGTAGTTAGACGTTGGCTAAAAAAAACTGTGCGGTGGCACAGTTCGCTTTTAGGCAACCCCAGCAATAGCTAATGCCCAGCCAAAACAAAAGGCGCGGGAGGAAACCCGCGCCTTTTGAGGCGTGTTAGCGCAACTAGTTACTTAGCGTATTGACTAGTTACTCTGCGACTACCACTACGCGTACAACGGCATCCACTTCAGCGTGCAAGTGAAGGGCGATGTCGTATTCGCCAGTCTGGCGAATCGGGCCATTCGGCATGCGCACTTCGCTCTTGGCAACGTCGATGCCGGCAGAGGAAATGGCGTCAGCCAAATCACGCGGACCGATAGAACCAAACAACTTACCTTCATCGCCTGCTTTGGAAACCAAAGACAGTTCGATGTCGTTTAGCTGCTCAGCACGCGCTTCGGCTTCAGCCTTACGCTCAGCAGCTTGAGCTTCAAGCTCAGCACGCTGTGCTTCAAACGCTTCGATGTTATCTTTAGTGGCCGGTACGGCTAAGCCGTAAGGCACTAAGTAGTTACGACCATAACCAGGCTTTACAGTGACCTTGTCACCCAGGCCGCCCAGCTTACCAATGTTGTCGAGCAGAATGACTTCCATCTCGTAAACCTCTTGTCAGTTGCTGCGGGCAAGGCGTGCGCGAACGTTCGCGAATGTATCAATCAGCCCCAACAGCAGCACAATGAGAATCGTGGGCCAGGTCGTGATTAGCAGCACATAAAATGCTACCAACCACAGCCCGTTCATCCCCTTTAATCCAATAAACCCGTGCACTAACGCAACGCCAGCAACCAAAAGCGGAACCCAGCCAAGCATGGCTAGTGCGTGAGCACCCAGCACCATGCCTGCCACCCCGATAACTACCAAAATGGCTAGTTCTTTAGGGGTTAAGCGCAATGCATGAAACTCTTCGCGAAAGCCGCCAGGGTTATACAACCCGGCCTGCCAACTTCTCGCGAGTGCTAAACACACTATCGCTGCCAACAGCACTACTAATCCCGTTACACCACCCACCACTAATGCAGCAAGGGTCTGGGTATCGTAGCCCTGATTGGAAAATTCCGTGAGCATGCGATCCACTTCTTCTGAACCTTCACGCAGTTGCTCAAGCATTAGCTCTGTGCCACCTGGCGGTGTGAAGATGCCAAGCTGAACCATCACTGCAGCGACCAATGTCCCTACAATTAACGTTTCACCCCAACGCATCCTCTCGCGCAGAATAACGGCCATCAGCGTTACCAGCAGTACGCTAGCAAGCGGAATAACATCACCCTGAGCCCACCACCAGCCAGCCGGTAGCGCTGCAGCAATAATCACCGGTAGCGCAGGCGCGAAGCCTTTGCGTAGGGTCATCAATGCGGCGATGGCTGCCCCTAACCAGAACAGCCAAGGCACTAGCGTTGCCAGGGCCGCCACGCCTGCAGCGTAAGGCGTACCCCGCATTAGCCATCGGGCTAGTGCCAGCATCACGTTAAACGCTTACTGGTGGCTATCGGAGTAGGGCAGCAACGCCAGATAACGCGAACGCTTAATAGCGGTCGCCAACTGACGCTGATAGCGTGCTTTGGTACCGGTAATACGGCTTGGAACGATCTTGCCGGTTTCGGTGATGTAAGCCTTCAGCGTGTCCAGATCTTTGTAATCGATCTGCTTGATGCCTTCAGCGGTGAAGCGGCAAAACTTACGGCGACGGAAAAAACGTGCCATGGACTAGCTCCTTAAAACGTGCAGTGAATAAAATCAGGCAGTTTCTTCTTCTTCAGCGCGCGGTCTTTCTTCGCGACGCGGACGTTTTTCTTCTGCCGGTTTCATCATCGGGGAAGCTTCAGTAACAGCTTCTTTGCAGCGAACAACTAAGCTGCGGATGATGGCGTCGTTGAAACGGAAGATGTTCTCGATTTCTTCGAGAGTCTCGCCAGAACATTCGACGTTCATCAGCACGTAGTGGGCTTTGTGGATCTTGTTGATCGGGTAAGCCAAGTGACGACGGCCCCAATCTTCTAGACGGTGCACAGTGCCGCTATTTTCAGTAACGATGCTGGTGTAGCGCTCGACCATAGCCGGCACCTGCTCGCTTTGATCCGGGTGGACCATAAACACGATTTCGTAATGACGCATGGGATCTCCTTGCGGTTTGACAGCTTCCTTTGTGTGTTACTGCTAAACGCAGCCAACGACGACAGGGAAGCAAGGAGTTAACTGAAGTGCCCCGCCGCCGCATTCACGGCCACCGGAACATCAAGCAGAACGTTTATTTCAACAACTGTCTTTAACGACAGCTTTTAAACAACAGTTTCAATTACTAATTCTCACAGCTAACGCCCGCTTGCAGACAAACGGGCGCGTGTATCTTAGTAGGACGGCGGTTAACTTGCAAGCTGGCGCTGCCGGACAGCTTCAAACAAACAAATACCGGTAGCAACTGACACATTGAGGCTAGACACCTCCCCCGCCATTGGCAACTTGGCAAGGTTGTCGCATGCTTCGCGAGTTAAGCGACGCATGCCCTTACCTTCCGCCCCCATCACCAACGCGATAGGGCCCGTCATATCTATCTCAAACACGCTGGATTCCGCTTCACCGGCGGTACCGGTTATCCAAACACCAGCATCTTTCAGCTTTGCGAGTGTGCGCGCCAGGTTAGTTACCTGATATACAGGCACTACTTCGGCGGCACCACAGGCAACTTTACGCACCGTGGCATTGAGCGGGGCGGCTTTATCCTTAGCGACAATCACGCCATGCACACCCGCCGCATCCGCACTGCGCAGACAGGCGCCAAAGTTGTGAACATCGGTGACACCGTCAAGAATTAAAAAAAGCGGCGGTGTAGATGACTGCCAAGCGCGCAGCTTGAGCCATAATGACTCTTCACCCTCAGCAACCAACGGCGGGCAAAAAGCCACGACTCCTTGGTGAGCAGCCCCTTGCGTCAATTGATCCAACAGGTCGCGAGGCTGCTCTTTCACACGAGCACCCCGTGACTGCGCCTGGGCGACAACCTCTTTTAAGCGGCTACCTGCCCCCTGCTGAACCCACAATTCACGGGGTGACTCACCTCTATCCAGCAGGCTCTGCAGGGCATGCATACCGTACACTTGATCCAGTCCATCAGGCGTCTTGGGGCCTGCATTCGAACGGCTACGCTGACCTCGCCGAGAGGGTTCCGATTTCATGCTTAGCCCTTATTCGGTGATGGTTTGCGCGGGCCATTGCGCGTACGACGCGGGCCGCGACGAACAGCTGGTTTCTCGCCATTGGATGCCTTATTACCACCGGCTCGGCCACCACTGGCTCTGCCGCCATCGGCTTTGCCAGCGCCGCCTTCACCACCGCGACTTTTTCGCGGCTGACGGCGCGGGCGGGGCTTCTCATCACCCAAGCCAAAGTCGATTTTACGGTCATCCATATCAACGCGGGCAACCTGCACTGTGAGGCCATCGCCCAAGCGATAAGTGGTGCCGGTGCGCTCGCCTTTCAAACGGTGCTTCTCTGCTTCGTAGTGATAATAATCCGAAGGCAGCGAGGTAACGTGTACCAACCCTTCCACGTAGAACTCATCCAAACGAACAAACAAGCCGAACTGAGTAACCGAGGCAATGGTGCCTTCGAACATCTCACCGAGCTTGTCTGACATAAACTCACACTTCAGCCAGCTCTCAACATCGCGAGTCGCCTCATCGGCACGCCGCTCGGTCATTGAGCAGTGTTCGCCCAGCTCAAGCATCTGCTCAAAGGTATACGGGCACCACTTGCTTGGCGGCTCAACCGGCGCACCCTCTACGCGCAGCACCGTATTGGTCTGACGCGGGCCGCGGATTACCGAGCGAATAGCACGGTGCACCAGCAGATCAGGGTAGCGGCGAATCGGCGAGGTGAAGTGGGCGTAGGCTTGATACGCCAACCCAAAGTGACCTTCGTTTTGCGGCGAGTAGACCGCCTGATTCATCGAGCGCAGCATCACTGTCTGAATGATATCGGCATCGGGGCGGTCACTAATCGCCTCGCGCAGCGCCTGGTAATCCTGCGGGGTCGGCATATCACCACCACCCACAGAAAGACCTAGTTCATTCAAGAACAGGCGCAGTTTGTCGAGACGCTCAGGCGTGGGTCGCTCATGGATACGATAGAGCGCAGGCAGATCATGCTTATCTAAGAAGCGCGCAGTCGCCACGTTAGCGGCCAGCATGCACTCCTCGATTAGCTTATGCGCATTGTTGCGGCTGCGCGGTACGATTTTCTCGATCTTGCGCTCATCATTGAAGATGATCGCTGTCTCGGTGGTATCAAAATCGATAGCGCCACGCTCCGTGCGAGCTTCACGTAGCAGGTAGTAAAGTTCTTCCAGGCTCTGCAGCGGCTTCAAAAGATCGCTATGCTCTTCCCGCAGCGCTTTACCCTCTTCACTGTTCTCATCAAGAATCGCAGCAACCTTGTTATAGGTAAGGCGTGCGTGAGAGTTCATCACTGCTTCATAGAAGCGGTAGCGGCTGATCGCGCCAGTTTTCGAGATATTCATCTCGCAAACCAGCACTAGGCGATCTACATGGGGGTTGAGTGAACAAAGCCCGTTAGAGAGCAGCTCAGGCAGCATGGGAACCACTTGGCCGGGGAAGTAGACCGAGTTACCACGGGTACGGCCTTCGTCGTCTAGCGGCGTACCGGGGCGCACGTAATGCGATACATCAGCAATCGCTACCAGCAGCTTCCAGCTTCCAGATTTGGTTTTCCAAGCACACACCGCATCGTCAAAGTCCTTGGCGGACTCGTCATCGATGGTGACCAGCGGCACGTCGCGCAGGTCAACGCGGTGCTGCTTATCATCTTCCAGCACTTCAGCTGAAATACCGCCAATCTGGTCGATGACTTCCGGGGGGAACTCAGCGGGAATATCGTAACTGCGGATCGCAATATCAATTTCCATACCTGGGTCCATGCGCTCACCCAGCACTTCGACCACTTCGCCTACCGGCTGTATACGTGTCGCAGGCTGCTGGACAATTTTGGCAGAGATTACCTGGCCATCCTTAGCGCCACCGCAAGCACTATGTGGAATAATCACTTCCTGAGTGATGCGCGGATTTTCCGGGATCAGTATGCCAAATTCAGGCGTATTGCTACGGTAAACGCCAACAATCGTTTGGGTGTTGCGCGCAATGACATCAGCAATGGTCGCTTCATCACGGCCACGGCGATCGCGACCACTAACGCGAGCCAGTACATGGTCACCGTGAAACACGCGTCGCATTTGGCGCGGCGGTAATACCAGATCAGGCTTTTTGCCATCATCACGCAGCAGAAAACCAAAGCCGTCACGGTGGCCCAGCACTTTACCCTTCACTAGATCAAGCTTATCGATCAGCGCATAGGCACCGCGGCGATCGCGCAGCACTTGGCCATCACGTTCCATGGCTGCCAATCGGCGTCGAACGGCTTCAATTAAATCTTCGTCTTCAAGCCCCAGCATCCGGCTCATATTTTCGTGGGTAATCGGCTTGCCATAGCTCTCTAATGCGGCAAGCAGATACTCTCGGCTCGGCGCTGGATTACCATATTTATGCGCCTCGCGCTCGGCATGCGGATCATCACTTAACGTCCAATACTTCATACGAGCAACATCCTTGAAGGCGTCATTTGCGAGAGGCATAAAAAAAGCGCATACGCATTGCGTTGCGGGCGGGATATTTCAGTATTTTTAAAGCTGAAATGAATACAGTTTTGTTTAGTCATGGAGGCAGTATAGCGCTGCACGTTCATTCACCCAACCGTCTTGAACGCAGTTTATACAATTTGCTTTATAAAAAGCGCGCTCAAGGTCTTGCATTTAACTAACACCCCGGTATTATACGCGCCACTTGCCCAGATGGCGGAATTGGTAGACGCGCTAGCTTCAGGTGCTAGTGTCCGTATGGACGTGGAGGTTCAAGTCCTCTTCTGGGCACCAAGTTACATCATGTTATCCCCTTTCCATGATGTATTTAGGTGCGACTGCAAGTAATGGCAGTAAGCGTAATAGCAGTAAGTTTGTGTTCGCCCAGGTGGCGGAATTGGTAGACGCGCTAGCTTCAGGTGCTAGTGTCTGTATGGACGTGGAGGTTCAAGTCCTCTCCTGGGCACCATACGAACACAAACAAAGATTATGTTAGCTATAAATGATGCGCCCAGGTGGCGGAATTGGTAGACGCGCTAGCTTCAGGTGCTAGTGTCCGTATGGACGTGGAGGTTCAAGTCCTCTCCTGGGCACCACTCAGTGGTACCCGTCCGCATCATTATCACCCTTCTTATATACATTATTGAAAACGCCCACGACGACGTGCGACTTCTTCAAGCGCCCAACCCTGTGTGCGCAACTCCCCTTCTAATACAGCTTCCACTTCAGCGGTTAAGTCTGGAAAGAAGTTAAGCCCCGTGCGCGCTTCTATTTCATCAATGGTCACCAAGTAATCATCAAGCGGCTCATTACCACGCACTTCTTGGGGCATAATAAATGCCAGCGCTAATGGCGCGTCACTGTGTGGCGCTACAATAATTTTATAAAACGCTTCTGGGACTTCAACCAAGCCAACACGGTTAAATACGTTATCCATAAAACGTTCTGGAAATACCGGCCCAGTAATAACCTGTAAACGATCAAAACGCGGCGCGAAATGATCCATCACCGCTTCTTCTAAACGCTGCCATAGCTGACGATTTAGCTCGGGCCGTTGAGGGGTCATATTGCTCATCAAAAAAGTATCTACTTGGGCACTGCGCCCATGCACAGCGGCAATCGCGTAATTGGGTGCCATATGCCCACGATCATAACCACTACCCGCATAGCTATCGGTGCCAACAGGCCAAAGCGTTCGCCAGTCTGCTTGAAAGTTAGGCCGGGAACCAATTCGGGTTTCATCAGGCACCGCTTCAACCTGATAGCTGACCCATAGCGGATTCACTCGCACATCCGACCAGCCAACTAGAAAGCCATCATTACGCAGAACACGATGAAAGGTGGTGGGATGAAAGCTATCCCATGTCGGCACACCCATCCAGGTATACGCATCTTTATGCTGGCGCTCTTGAAACTCCCAAAGACCGGTACCGGCAACAACAAACAGCAAAACAATACCAAAGCGTCGACCCTGCCGACGCCAGCGTGAAACCGATTTCCCCAACAGATTTACTCCCAGGCTAGCGCTTATAAGCACTTATCATTTTATATGCCGCATGTGTTGATAGGTCTAATTCAAACTACCAACCTAGTGAAAACATGGTTTCTAAATCGTGCCGAGAGTGAACCTGCATGGCATTAAGCGTTTCGGTATCACTAATCCCTTCCACCGCATTCAAACGTTCGGTAACAAGCTCAGCCAAACTTTCAAAATCACGGGTGCGGGCAATAGCAACCAAGTCGTAACGCCCACAGGTTGAGTAAACTTCACTAATACCTTCTACATCGGCAAGGCGCTCTGCCACCGCCTTCACTTGACCTTTATCGGTATTGATTAATATGACTGCGTTTTGCATGGCCCGCCTCTCACGTTAGAATAGTAACAATCCAAAAATGCTTGTCAGAGTATACCAGCGACCAGGAAGTAGACGCAGCTTCAGCATCAGCGTGACCAATTGTCGCTATACTTGCGGGATGATTCGCACAACCTTTGTACATCCGCTAGCATGTAGCTAAGAACTCCGTCTTGCAGGTTTCTGCGGAGCATTAAGAGGTGGTCAACCACCCGATAACCGTGACCAAACGTCAAACCGTGACGATAAGGAGAAATCATGGCTAATAAGAGCCGTCGTGACTTCATGCGCAATAGCGTGTTGGGCCTTGCCGCCCTTCCACTTGGCGCGGGCATTCTTTCTAAGACTGCCTTTGCTCAAGAGCTACCGCGTCTTGACCCATCCGCAAGCAATGCTCAAGCCCTTAACTACGTAGAAGACGCCAGTGAAGCTAGCGACCACCCTGCGTATGAAGATGGCGAACGCTGCGATAACTGCATGTTCTGGGTTGCCGACAAAGAAGGCTGCCAGCTGTTCCCAGAGAACAGCGTTGAGCCCGGTGGCTGGTGCCAATCCTGGACCGCTCAAGCATAAGCGCCAAGCGTTCAAAGCCTAACGCTAGAGAAGCAAAAATGCCGCTACCCCGCCACTGTGCGGGGTAGTTGTTTTTAGCAAGTATAGAAATACTAGCAGGTATAACACCTAGGGAGTGCTAGTCTCGTCCTCTACAGGCCAATGATAGCGCCTGGTAACTCGCCCCTCATCAAGAGAAACCAAGTGAACCGGGAACCCCCAGAGCTGCTGCAAATGTCGAATGACAGGATAAACGCTGCGGCCTAACGGACGGCGGCTATCCTGCACGTGATGAAGGGTCAACGAGCGATCGCCGCGAATTGCAGCTTCAACCACCTGAATATTGGGCTCACGAACGGAGAGCGCATACTGGGTTGCAAGCGCCTCACGCACCCGACGGTAGCCTTGCTCATTATGGATCGCGGCAACTTCCAAGGTATCAACCTGATCATCGTCCACGATTAAAAACAGTTTAAGGTCGCGCATTACCTTCGGCGATAGAAACTGCTGAATAAACGATTCATCTTTGAAATTGCGCATCGCAAACTCTAGCGTTTCCCGCCAGGGCGTGCCGGCTATATCAGGAAACCACTCGTGATCCTCAGCGGTCGGGGCATCGCACATCCGCTTAATATCCATAAAGATAGCGAAGCCCAACGCATAGGGGTTAATTCCACTAAAGTGGGGGCTATCAAAGCCTGGCTGGTTAATCACCGCGGCATGGGACTGTAAAAATTCAAGCATCAGCCCCTCATCGACATTGCCATCGTCGTAGAGTCGGTTCATCAGCGTGTAGTGCCAGAAACACGCCCAGCCCTCGTTCATGACCTGGGTTTGCCGCTGAGGGTAAAAATATTGGGCAAGCTTGCGCACAATGCGCACAATCTCGCGCTGCCATGGTGCCAGCAGCGGTGCATTTTTCTCAATGAAGTAGAGCAGGTTCTCCTGGGGCTCAGAAGGATAAAGACCACCGCTATGTAAACCTAAGGGGTCATCATCGCTATGCAGATTGCCCGGCAAGGGTGAAATCCCAGCGGGAGCTTCAGGAATGGTACGCCAGAGCATATTAACTTGGGTCTGTAGGTAGGCTTCCCGCTCATCCTGGCGCTTCGCCTCCTCTTCAGCTGAAATCGGTGAAGGGCGCTTATAGCGGTCAACACCATAGTTTTGCAGTGCGTGGCAGGCGTCCAATAATTGCTCAACCGCCTGTACGCCGTGCCGCTCTTCACACTGGACAATATATTTACGAGCGAACACTAAATAATCAACGATAGATGAGGCGTCGGTCCAAGTACGAAACAGATAGTTGCCCTTAAAGAAGGAATTGTGGCCATAGCAGGCGTGTGCCATGACCAACACCTGCATCATCAGCGTATTCTCCTCCATCAGGTAGGCAATGCAGGGATCAGAGTTGATAACCAGCTCATAGGCCAAGCCCATTTGGCCGCGCTTGTAGGCACCTTCTACGGCTAGAAATTGCTTGCCAAACGACCAGTGGTGGTAACCTACAGGCATACCTACGCTTGCGTAGGCATCCATCATTTGTTCAGTAGTAATCACTTCTATCTGATTAGGATAGGTATCCAACCGATACTGATCAGCCAACCTTGCCAGCTCCGTATCGAAACGCTCCAGCATGCTGAAGTTCCAGTCGGAGCCGGTGGCAATCGGCTTGCGCTTGCGGGATACACTCATAGCCCACTCCTCATCAGGCGGTCACTCGCCTCTATAAAAGATCACTGGGACTGGCTTAAGCGGCGCTTAAACAGCTCACGAAAGACCGGATAAATATCACCAGCTTCAACAATTTGTCGCATCGCAAAACGTTCGGGAAACTGCTTCACTACACTCTCGTACTCATGCCATAGCGATTGATGGTCGTGGGGGGTAATTTCAACGTAAGCGTAATACTGCAGCTGTGGCATTAGCTGCTTGACCAGCAGATCGCGACAGATATTCGAATCATCGTCCCAATTGTCGCCATCAGACGCCTGGGCCACATAGAGATTCCATTGGCCCACGGGGTAGCGCTTTTGAATGATTTTATTTACCAGGTTCAGCGCGCTGGAGACAATCGTGCCCCCCGTTTCCCGTGAATAGAAAAACTCTTCCTCCGTCACTTCACGGGCAGCTGTATGGTGGCGCACAAACACCAGTTCGACTTTCTCGTAGTGCTTTTCTAAAAACAGATACAGCAGCAGGAAAAAGCGCTTGGCGATATCTTTATGGTTTTGGGTCATGGAGCCAGACACGTCCATGACACAAAACATGACCGCTTGGTTAGAGGGCTGTGGCTGGGCGCTCAACTGGTGGTAGCGTAAATCGTAGGTATCAATGAAGGGCACGCCCGCGATGCGCTTCTCCAAGCGCTCAATTTCGGCTTTCAGCTCATTGATACGGGTAGGGTTGCGCAGCACCTGGTCTTTACGCTCTTCGGCCTCAAGTGCTTCGATGGCCTCTTTAAGCGCCCGCTTGATGGGCGCGCGCATGGCAATTCGCCGCGCGTAGGCTTCCCGCATTGAACGGGTAATGCTAATACGAGAAGGAACGCCATCGCGTGAAAGGCCTGCTCGCACCATTTTGACCTCTTCCAACGACTTCAGTGGCTTGCGCTGCAAATGGGGCAGTTCTAAACCATCAAAGACAAACTCTAAAAACTCCTCTCGGCTAAGCGTAAAGGCAAACTCATCGATACCTTCGCCTTGATTAGAGGCGCCACCCTCACCACCGCCACTGCCGCCGCCCTGCCCGCTGGGGCGGCGGATTTTATCGCCGGCAACAAACTCCTTGTTACCAGGAGAAACAACGTTACGCGCGCCACCTGGGCCGTGCTGGAAGACCGGCTCCGAGATATCTTTCGCAGGAATCGATATTTTCTCCCCACGCTCCATGTCGGTGATTGAACGGCGGTTAACGGCCTCTTCAACCGAGCGTTTAATATGCTTACGGTAGCGCTCCAAAAAGCGCTGCCGGTTCACCGCGCTTTTATGCTTTGCGTTCGGCCTTCGATCAATAAAGTAGGTCATACGACCTCCTTAGACGCTCATCTTTACGCCACCCATTACTGGGACTTACGCACCCGCAAATACCACTCGGAAAGTAGCCGTACCTGTTTCTCGGTGTAGCCGCGCTCGACCATGCGTGCCACAAAATCTTCATGTTTTTTCTGGTCGGATCTAGAGGCCTTGGCATTGAACGAAATAACCGGCAGAAGCTCTTCGGTGTTAGCGAACATTTTGTGCTCGATCACTCCTTTCAACTTCTCGTAAGACTGCCAGCTGGGGTTCATGCCGTTATTTTGCGCCCGCGCCCGCAAAACAAAGTTGACCACTTCATGACGGAAATCTTTGGGGTTCGAAATGCCCGCTGGTTTCTCGATTTTTTCTAGCTCTTCATTGAGTGATTGACGGTTTAACAGCTCGCCGGTTTCGTGATCACGGTACTCCTGATCCTGAATCCAGAAATCAGCGTAGGTTACATAGCGATCAAAAATATTTTGGCCATACTCGCTGTAGGATTCGAGATACGCGGTTTGGATCTCTTTACCAATAAAGTCCACATAACGGGGCGCCATGAACTCTTTAATAAAACCTAAGTAGCGCTCAAACACTTCCGACGGCAGCTGTTCACGCTCCAGCGCCTGCTCTAATACGTAGAGTAGGTGCACCGGGTTAGCGGCCACTTCAGTACTGTCAAAGTTGAACACCTTAGAGAGAATCTTAAACGCGAAGCGCGTCGACAGCCCCTGCATGCCCTCATCCACCCCAGCCGCATCACGATACTCTTGTATCGACTTAGCACGAGGATCGGTGTCTTTCAGATTTTCACCGTCATACACGCGCATTTTAGAGTAGATATTGGAGTTTTCTGGCGCTTTCAGTCGTGACAACACGGAGAACTGCGCCAGCATACGCATTGTGTCCGGCGCACAAGGGGCAGCGTTAAGCGAAGAGTCTTCGAGTAGTTTCTGATAGATTTTAATCTCTTCAGACACGCGCAGACAGTAAGGCACCTTGACGATATAGACCCGGTCAAGAAACGCTTCGTTGTTGCGGTTATTGCGAAATGCCTGCCATTCGGACTCGTTTGAGTGGGCTAGTATTACGCCATCAAAGGGGATTGCTCCCATGCCTTCTGTCGGGTTGTAGTTGCCTTCCTGCGTTGCGGTTAATAGCGGATGCAGCACCTTAATAGGCGCCTTAAACATCTCCACAAACTCCATCAACCCCTGGTTAGCACGGCACAGGCCGCCGGAGAAGCTGTAGGCATCCGGGTCATCCTGGGAGTAGAGCTCTAACTGGCGAATATCGACTTTACCCACCAGTGATGAAATATCCTGATTATTTTCATCGCCTGGTTCAGTTTTGGAGATAGCGATTTGGTTCAGCCGTGAGGGGTACAAACGCACCACGCGGAACTGAGAGATATCACCGCCGTACTCTTTCAACCGTTTCGCCGCCCAGGGAGACATTACGCTGCGTAAGTAGCGTGGCGGAATACCAAACTCTTTCTCCAGTAGCTCACCATCCTCCTCAGGTGAGAACAAACCAAGCGGTGATTCGTAAACCGGCGATCCCTTAATGGCATAAAACGGAATACGCTCCATCAGCAGCTTAAGACGCTCAGCGAGTGATGATTTACCACCACCCACCGGGCCAAGCAAATAGAGGATTTGTTTGCGTTCTTCAAGCCCTTGAGCAGCATGGCGGAAGTAGGAGACGATCTGCTCGATCGCCTCTTCCATGCCGTGAAACTCTGCAAAGGCAGGATAACGGCGGATCACTTTGTTGGAAAAAATACGCGAAAGGCGCGCATCTTTTGCCGTATCCACTACCTCCGGCTCGCCTATCGCTTCCAACATACGCTCGGCAGCACTGGCATAAACCTTTGGTTCACGACGGCACAAAGCCAAATACTCCTCTAGGCTCATATCTTCTTGCTGAACGCGGGAAAAACGGTCTTGAACGTGATCAAAGATGCTCATGGAACTCTCCTGTGGCCCATCCCCAGGCAGTCACCGCAAAGCCAAATGTTTCGCAACGGTGTGCCAAACGAGGTGTCGCTTTTTTAGCGTAGTCAGCATTAGCAAAAAGTGATGACTAAAACCTTCAACGCAGCAGCGATATTAGTAAGAGAATTATTCAAGCGAATAGTTGCGTTGACCAAAACAACATATGTGAGGAGAGCGTGTTAACGCAGCACACCGCTGCAGGAGAGCAGCGGCGTGAACGGTTGGAAGGTAGCGAACAGCAGCAAAAAAGTGATTAACGGTTGGATTTAACGCTCAAGTACTGAGCGAATATCGGTCAATAGCTCGTCCAACAGTTCAACGGTAGTATTCCAAGCACATACAAAACGAGCACCACCAGCGCCAATAAAGGTATAGAAGGTCCAACCTTTGGCTTTCAACGCTTCAATGGCAGAGGGGGGCAATTCAACAAAAACGCTGTTGGCCTGGGTAGGAAACATTAGTGACACGCCGGGTAGTGCCTGTAGGCCTTCCGATAAATAGCGTGCCATGGTATTTGCATGCTGTGCATTCGTTAACCAGGCGCCGCTTTCTAATAGCCCTAACCAGGGGGCTGAAACGAAGCGCATTTTCGAGGCTAGCTGACCTGCTTGTTTACAGCGGTAAGAGAAATCTTCGGCCAGTTCACGATTAAAAAACAGAATTGCTTCGCCAAACGCTAAGCCATTTTTGGTACCCGAAAAGCACAGTGCATCAACGCCCACCTGCCAGGTGAGCTCTGCCGGTGAGGCATTAAGGCTGGCACAGGCGTTAGCAAACCGTGCGCCATCCATATGCAGACGCAAGTCATGTTTGTCGGCAATGGCGCGAATGGCCATTAGCTCTTCGCGGGAGTAGAGCGTGCCCACTTCGGTCGCTTGGGTGAGCGAGACTACTTTAGGCTTGGGGTAATGGATGTCGCTGCGCTTAGTGACCAGCGCTTCAATACCTTCCGGCGTCAGCTTGCCATTGGCACCCGGTGAGGTAAGCAGCTTCGCACCGTTAGAGAAAAATTCAGGGCCACCGCACTCATCGGTTTCGATATGCGCCAGCTCATGACAAATAACGCTGTGGTAGCTACGCCCCATCGCCGAAAGCGCCAGTGAATTAGCGGCAGTGCCGTTGAAAACAAAGAAAACGTCGCAGTCATAATCAAACATCTCACGGAAGCGATCCGCTGCACGGGCCGTCCAGATATCATTACCGTAAGCCAAATCATCGCTGCGATTGGCTTCAAGCAGATATTCCATCGCCTCCGGGCAGATACCGGAGGTGTTATCACTGGCTAAAAAACGCGGGCTACACTCCGAGGTCATGACGGTTGTCCTTATATCTGGCGATCTTACGGCGCAAGCTGGGTGCCACTTGCGCCTTTAACACCTAGCTACGCTTAATAGCTAGGCTGACCAGTCAGTCTATCGCCATTTATAGGTTTACGTCACCTGCACTGTTAAGCACTTACTTATAAATACACGTTGATGCTCTTTGTTTATAAGCGCGCCGCTAACCGGGTGCCTTGCTCAATCGCGCGCTTGGCATCCAGTTCGCTAGCTTCATCCGCACCGCCAATAATATGTACAGCCACCTTTGCCTGTTCGAGCGGTGCCAATAGGTCACGTACCGATTCTTGTCCGGCACACACCACCACGCTATCCACCTCCAAGACCTGATCAACGTCATCACGGCGGATATGCAAACCAGCATCATCGACTTTAAGGTATTCGCAGCCGGTCAGCGTGGTTACCCCACGTGCTTTAAGCGATGCACGATGCACCCAGCCGGTAGTTTTACCCAGATTTTTACCTGGCTTAGAGGCTTTACGCTGCAGCATGACAATTTCACGGGCAACCACGGGCGGCATCGGCGCTTTTAAACCGCCCCGTTCGCCTACCGCTAAATCGACGCCCCACTCATTGCACCAGCCGGCTATATCTAGCGCCGGATGACCTTGATGCGACAATAGTTCGGAAACATCAAAGCCAATGCCCCCCGCGCCAATCACTGCGACTTTACGGCCAACGCGCTCAGGGGATTCAATCGCTTCGGCGTAACTAAGCACCTTAATGTGATCGTGACCTGGAAGAGTAAGTTCGCGAGGTTGAACGCCGGTGGACAGCACGACTTCATCAAAGTCGGCAAGCGTTTCAGCAGTTGCCGTAGTATTGAGGCGCACCTCTACGGCATATTTTTCCAGCATTACCCGGTAGTAGCGCAGGGTTTCGTTAAACTCCTCTTTACCAGGAATTTTACGCGCATAGTTAAACTGCCCGCCCAGTTCACTACGTTGTTCAAACAGCACCACGCTATGCCCACGGCTGGCCGCAGTGACAGCGGTTGCCAGACCCGCAGGGCCGCCACCTACAACGGCTACCCGTTTGATCGTTTGGGCAGGCGCTATCACCAGCTCGGTTTCGTGACAGGCGCGAGGATTAACCAAGCAAGACGTCAGTTTTCCGGCAAAGGTGTGATCAAGACAGGCTTGGTTACAGGCGATACAGGTGTTGATCTCCTCCGCTAAGCCCTGTTCAGCTTTGCGCACCCAGGCAGGATCCGCCAGAAAGGGCCGTGCCATGGAGACCATATCGGCATGGCCTGCAGTCAGTACGCGCTCGGCGACCTCCGGCATGTTGATTCGATTGGTGGTAATCAACGGAATCGATAGCGCCGATTTTATGCGATGCGTTACTTCAGTAAAGGCGGCGCGAGGTACGCTGGTGACAATCGTAGGGATCCGTGCTTCGTGCCAGCCGATGCCGGTATTGATCACATTCGCCCCAGCAACTTCAATGGCTTGACCAAGGGTAACGACTTCTTGCCAGGTACTGCCCTGTTCGACTAAATCAATCATCGAGAGACGGAAGATAATGACAAAACGATCACCCACCGCTTCGCGTACACGGCGCACGATCTCGACCGCAAAACGCATACGGTTTTCAAACGCCCCGCCCCACTCATCGTCACGCTGGTTGGTACGCTGGCAGATAAACTGATTGATCAGATAGCCTTCTGACCCCATCACCTCAACGCCGTCATAACCCGCCTGTTGAGCAAGCGTTGCACAACGCACATAGTCGGCGATTTGTTGTTCAATATCATTGCCGCTCAATGCGCGAGGCATAAAGGGATTAATCGGTGCCTGAATCGCTGAAGGCGCCACTAGATTCGGGGAATAGGCGTAACGCCCAGCATGCAGAATCTGCATACACAAATGGCCGCCCTCTGCGTGCACTGCATCCACTACCTGACGATGCTCCGCCAATTGCGCTTCATCGATAAGGGCATGCGCACCTTGGAATACCGCACCTTCGGCATTGGGGGCAATACCGCCGGTGACGATCAGGCTAACGCCCTCCCGCGCCCGCTCAGCATAAAATACCGCTAACCGCTCAAAGCCATTCGGCGCCTCTTCCAAATTAGTGTGCATGGAGCCCATTAAAATGCGATTCGGCAACGTTAAGTGACCAATGGTCAGTGGACGGAACAAATTCGGGTACGCAGGCGTCTGGCTCATCGCGATCTCCTTACTTTTATTAGATGCTTTATAAATATCAATTCAAACAAGCGTATGACATCTAGCACATCACGTATAGCCCTTCTGTGCAGCCCTTGCGAACAGTCCTTGTGAATAGCCCTTATGAATAGCCACGCTATCTTTTGTAGCCCTTGCCCAGAACATAAATCCGCGGCACATTACCCGGCTAACGATAAGGAACCGCAGCTATGCCCTTGATTTACTTTTTGCCGCCGCTCGCTACCGTGCTGATTTGGTCAGGTAATATGACCATTAATCAGCTTAGCGTAGGTGCCATTGCACCAAGCAGCATCGCTTTTCTGCGCTGGCTGTTAGCGCTGGCGGTGATGACCCCGTTTGTGCTGCCAGCGGTGTTGCGCCATCGTGACGAAATTCGTCGCCAGTGGCCTAAGCTTGCGCTATTAGGCTTGCTCGGCATGGGCCTGTGGCAAGGGCTGGCTTACGTGGCAGCAGAAACCACTACCGCTACTAACATGGGCATTCTTGCCGCCATGGTGCCGCTGTTAACGGTGCTTCTCAGCGCACTGATTCTTCGCGAGCCACCCTCATTAGGCGGCGTTTTAGGCGGCGTGCTGGCGTTCGTAGGCGTTACCGTACTGCTGGGGCGCGGCAATCCGTTCTCTTTGCTGCAATTACAGGTCGCGTTGGGCGATGCGCTGATGGTCGTCGCGGCAACCTGCTACGCGCTATATGGCGTTATGCTCAAGCGCTGGTCAATGAATTTGCCGCCCTGGGTGATGCTCTATGCCCAAGTCTGTTTTGCCGTTCTGTTCTTATTGCCGCCCTATTTAATGGGACCAATGACGCCGATTGATAGCCAAAACATCGGACTAATTCTTTATGCAGGTATCCCCGCCTCAGTGATTACCACCTTTCTATGGATGCGCGCTGTTCGCCAAATCGGTGCTAATCAGTCGAGTATTTTTATTAACTTGATGCCGCTATTTAGCGCCGTCATTGCAATGATCTTTTTAGGCGAGCGTGTAGCTGGTTTCCACTTTGCGGGCGGTCTACTGATTCTAGCCGGGGTGATCATGGCGCAAATGCTGACACGCCCATTAACACGCGGCGTAACCTCAGATAAGCCGAGCAACGCCCAATAATGGTAGAATGGTCGTTTACTTCTGACGCTGGGAAGCCCTGATATGTCCCTGGAAGAACTGCATCTCAATCTGCGTAACCTGACGAGCGATGACTACGATCAGCTCAAGACATTGATGGACGCTGTCTATCACGATATCGGCGGATCATGGCCGAAGCGCACGATCGACAAATTGATTCAGGAGTTCCCTGACGGACAAATAGCGATAGAAGATGATGGTCTTCTGGTCGGCGTAGCGTTGACGGTTCAGGTGGATTACGACGAGTTCTCCAACCCGCATAAGTACGACGACTTGATCGGGCATCGCGAGATAATCCTCAACAATGAGGATGGCGACGCCATGTACGGGTTGGATGTGCTAATTCACCCGGATTACCGGGGTTATCGCTTGGGCCGTCGCCTTTACGAAGCGCGCAAAGAGCTGTGCCGCTCCATGAACCTGCGGGCAATTCTTGCCGGTGGGCGGATTCCTGAGTACCACCAGCACGCCAATGAGCTCACGCCCGCGCAATACATTGATAAAGTCTCACGTAAAGAGATCTACGATCCGATTCTCTCTTTCCAGCAAGCGAATGACTTTCAGGTAAAGCGCCTACTGCGCAAATACCTGCCGGAAGACGAGCAGTCGCGCGGCTACGCCACCCTGCTTGAGTGGAACAATATTCTGTTTGAGCCCGCTGCCAGCGTGCTCGACAACAAACCTACCCAGGTGCGCGTGGGTGCCGTGCAGTGGCAAATGCGTGAATTTGCCTCGGTAGAAGCAGCGTTACAGCAGATCGAATACTTTGTGGATGCGCTCTCCGACTATCAAAGTGATTTTGCGGTATTTCCAGAACTGTTTTATGCACCGTTAATGGGCCTTCAAGACCGCGCCGCCCAGCAGGATCAAATGGGCGCGATTCGCTTTTTGGCGGGTTTCACCGAGCGCTTTAAGACTGAGCTTTCGCGCATGGCGGTGTCTTACAACATCAATATTGTTGGCGGTTCGATGATAGAAGTCGGTGACGATGACCGGCTCTACAATATCGCTTATCTGTTTCACCGCGACGGCAGCGTTGAACGTCAGGCCAAGCTACACATTACCCCGCAAGAGCGCCGTGATTGGGTGATTGAGGGTGGCGATCAACTGCAGGTGTTTGACACCGACGCAGGCCGCGTGGGCATTTTGATCTGCTACGATGTCGAGTTCCCGGAGCTTGGGCGCCTGTTGGCTGACCAGGATATGGACATTCTGTTTGTACCGTTCTGGACCGATACCAAAAATGGCTACCTGCGTGTGCGCCACTGCGCTCAAGCGCGGGCAATTGAAAACGAGTGCTATGTGGTGCTTTGCGGCAGCGTCGGCAACCTGCCTTCGATTGAAAACCTGGATATCCAGTACGCTCAATCAGCGGTGTTCTCGCCTTCTGACTTCGCCTTCCCTCACGACGCGGTGCTGGCGGAAACCACGCCCAATACTGAGATGATTTTCTTCTCGGATTTGGATTTAACCCGCCTGACCGTGGTACGCGCTGAAGGCTCGGTGACCAACCTTAAGGACCGCCGCAAGGATCTGTTTGATCTACGCTGGCGCGACTGGTCGTGGAAATCGGGAGCTAATTTGGAGGAGTGAAGCGTTAAACAAAACAACAACGCCGCCCAACTGGGCGGCGTTGTTGCTTCTATTCGTACCACATAGCTTAATCGGAATAGCTCAATCAGGCCAAACAAGGTGCGCGGGAACGCGGCCTTTGGCATCAAACAACACTCCCTCATCGCGCAACTTACGGTGTTGGCGCTCTGCCCCACCGTGATCTGCAAGCTTGAGTGATGAGGCGATCACGCGATGCCAGGGCAATTGATGGCCATCCGGCAGATGACGCATCGCGGAGCCCACCATGCGCGGGGTGGCACCTTCGGTCATTGCTGCGATACGCCCGTAGGTGGTCACACGCCCCGATGGAATTTGATCGACAATCGTGTAGATCTGTTCGAGTAATTCAGGCCGAGCCATGTGACATTGTCCTTTTAATGCAAGAAAGTACTCAAAGCCCCTCAACCAGTTGATCAATCGCTTGGAAGGCCTCTTTTAGAGCGGCAGCGCGCTGCTGCTCGCCCATATTTAAGCCTTCAGCATAGACCACATTAACATCGGTAATGCCCATCAGGCCTAGCATGGTCTTCAGATGGGGTGTTTGACTATCAAATTCGGTGCCTGCGTACTGCCCACCACGAGCTGCCAGAATAATCGCGCGCTTACCTTCCACCAATCCTTGCGGACCATTTTCGGTATAGCGGAACGTTTCGCCCGCTCGCAGTACCCGGTCAAACCACGCTTTTAGCTGAGATGGGATACCGAGATTGTACATCGGCACGGCAAGTACCAGCACATCAGTAGTACGAAGCTCTGCCAGTAGCTCATCGGAACGAGAGGCCAGCGCCCGCTGTTCAGCAGTACGTTCTGCGCCTGCCACTTGCCAAGCGCCCAATTCACTGATGTCCAGGTGGGGTAACGCATTTTTCACTACATCACGCTGGGTAACATCAATATTAGCGCGGGCGTTAGCCTGTTCAATAAAGCGATTAGCTAGCGCAATAGATTGGCCATTTTCAGCCAGAATAGATGAAGTAATAACTAAGGCTCGGGTCGACATAGAAAGCTCCAAACTGAATCGGGGTAGATATTGATCGCTATTCTACGGCGCTTTATAAGAAGCAAAAGCGCAACGTTTTCCGCCTTGTATTCGATTAAATCGAATTATGGATAAAAACCGGCACAGTACTTTAGACTATCGAGTAGCAAAGCCATTGCCAGACCAATGCCGCTTCGTCGCTAATATGGCGCCGACTTGGTCGCACCAGCCAAAAACGTTCATCGCTAGGTATACTAAGATCAAAAGGAGCCACTAAATCGTTACGCTGCTCCATTAAGCGTCGATGAGTCAGCGCAACGCCGCCACTCTGGCTAGCAAGTGCTAACGTCATGACCTGGTTATCGCAGGTGAGTGACCAGCACTGCGACTCCAAATGCGCAAAACCTGCTTCTTGTAGCCACCCGGGCCAACCTACGCCAAACCCCACCGCATGCAGTAGCGTATGCCCGGCTAAATCAGCGGGCGTCATAAGCTGCTCCGCTAACGCCAGCGAGCAAACAGGCAGCAGTTGCTCTTCACCAAGGGGCTGCATCTCTATACCCGTCCACTCCCCCTTACCGTAGCGAATTTCGATATCCGCCCCTTCAGGGCCAAAGTCATCAGGCCAGATAGCACTGACCAATCGTAAAGCGATGTGGGGATGGGCACGATGAAAGGCGATTAAGCGCGGCGCCAACCATGACTGCTGAATCACCGGTGTCGTGCGTAACGTGACAGGTTGCTCAGAAGTACTCCCAAAGACTTCTAACGTGCCTTCGCTGATGCGGGTAAAAGCATCGTGAATACTCGGTAGCCACGCTTGCCCGGCGGGCGTGAGCGTTAAGCTACGCGCGTGTCGAACAAACAATTTCTGTCCGACCCGATCTTCCAGCAGCCGAACACGTTGACTAATGGCCGCTTGGGTGACGCCCAGCTCATTACCTGCGGCGGTAAAGCTTAGCGTGCGTGCCGCAGATTCAAAGGCTTGCAACCATAAAAGGGGTGGTAACTGACTCATGAAAAAGCAACCTATAAGTAAAACGATGTCTTAGGGGCCAGATTAATCGTTTGTCAGCGCCGCCGCTACTCATCATCCTTAATAGGAGTTATTAACGACCCTCATGCACTTAAGCAAAGGGAGCCCTTCGGAGTTTTAATGAACAGCGCAGTACAAACCATACCCACAGCGAGCAATAAACACGCACCAGAGATGGGCGAGCTAACCCCTTATCATACCGAACCCTCACTCATACAAGCGGCGACCACACCAATGGGTGTTAGCCTTGAGTGGCAAGACGGACAGCAGACTACGCTGCCGTTACGCTGGCTGCGCGACCACTGTGCCTGCCAGGCCTGCCGCCACCCACAGACTCGTGAAAGGCTTTACCTACCTCTTGACGCTATCACTGAGCCACCAAGCGTTGCGTTGTGGGACGGGCACTTACACCTCCATTGGCAGGATGGTCATGTCAGCGCTTTTCATAGCGGCTGGCTTCACCAGCGCCGCCCAGAGGCTATACGTTACTCGGCGGTACCCAGCATCCAGCCGTGGGGTGATAACTTTGCTCCTGAACGCGTCCACCATGCGGACTTTTTAACGTCTCAAGGCGAAAAATCCTGGCTAACCGCCATGCTTCGCGACGGGCTGGCACTGATTACCGATGGCCCCTTGATAGAAGAGGAAGTGAGCCGTTTAGCCGAACGCATTGGCCCCCTGCGCGCCACCAACTTTGGTGCCCGCTTCGATGTACGCTCCAAACCCAATCCCAATAATGCGGCCTACACCGCGGTGGGGTTACCGCTGCATATCGACTTACCCAACTGGCGCCAGCCGCCGGATATTCAGTTGCTCTACTGCCTACAGAACGAAGCCAGTGGCGGCGAATCGCTATTTGCCGACGGCGCCCGAGTGGTAGAAGCACTACGCCAGCAAGACCCTGCAGCGCTAGCCATCCTCAGCGAAACACCGATCGATTTTCGCTTCCAGGATGAAACCCATGACATTTCCACCCGAGCACCGGTTATCACACTAGATGCCGAAGGTAAGCTGGTCGAAATGCGGTTAAACAACTGGATTCGCGATGCGCTGCACCTACCCGTCGAGCAGATGGATACCTGGTACAACGCCTACGCCCTTCTATGGACGCTATTTCATAGTGACGCGCACCAGTTAGAGTTCTCCCTTCGCCCTGGGCAGATGATCGCTTTTGATAACCGCCGCGTACTCCACGGACGGCGCGAGTTCGACCCCAACAGCGGCGCTCGTCATTTACAAGGCACCTACCTAGATCGTGACATGCTGGCCTCACGCCTTCGCGTGCTGGCACGCAGTGATTAACTAAACGCGACATTAATGTATTTGATAACAATATCTATCCGACAAAAAAACCTCATCAACTATATAACCTCATCAACTATAAAACCTAGCAAGGAGATTCAATGACACACCTTAAACCTCTCGCTTCAGGCATTGCCCTCGTCACTACGGCACTATTCGCCTCAATGGCTCAGGCGGACGACCAAACTCTCGACTTTGGTGTGCCCGCCTGGCCTGGCATTACGGTAAAAACCGCCATTGCCGAGCAGCTCCTTAACCCGCTCGGTTACGAAACCAGCACTCATGAAATTGGCTTGCAGGTGATCTACCAGGGTATCGAAAGTGGTGACATCGACGCATTCCTAGGCGCTTGGCTACCTGCACAACGTGAGATGTATAATCCCCGTAAAGAGTCGGGTGTGTTAATTGATGTCGCCAACAACGTTGATGGCGCGCAAATGACCCTGGCGGTGCCGGAGTATCTGTATGAAAGTGGCATTCAGAGTTTTGCCGACCTGGATGACCACCGAGACCAATTCAATGGTCAAATACATGGTTTTGGGGCAGGCTCTGCCGCCAGTGAGATTCTGCATGATGCGATTGATAACGACACCTGGGGACTCGGTGATTGGCGTCTGGTCGATACCAGTGAAGTCGGCATGCTTTCTGCGGCACGTGATGCGATTTCCCGAGAAGAGGCCATCGTATGGGTCGGTTGGACCCCTCACTGGATGAACCTTGAACTGCCAATGCGTTACCTGGATGATCCTGAGAATTTATTTGGTGAGAATAACGGCGAAAGCGACGTGCTGACGCTGCTACGCAGCGACTATGCAAATGCCCACCCCAATGTGGTGACGTTCTTTGAACAGTTCACCTTCACCGCTGAAGAGCAGAGCTGGATGATTCAAGCCTTCGGTCAAGAAGAGCAAGATCTTGCCAATGTCGCCGAACAGTGGGTCACCGATCACCCTGAGCGCATAGAAGCAATGCTAGACGATGTAACAACCACGGACGGCGACCCCGCATGGCCCGTGATTGAAGAGCGCTTTAATCTGTAAGCTTTCACCGACATTACGTTGCTTCACAGCCATTCAATGTGGCCAATATCCGCCGCGGCCCTCCCTGGTCGCGGTGCTCTCCCAGCCAGATCCCCTGCCAAGTACCCAAGGCCAAACGCCCATCCCGCACGGCCAATGTTAGCTGAGTTCCCATCAGGCTGGCAGCCACGTGGGCTGGCATATCGTCAGGCCCTTCTAACGTATGGCGAAAATAAGGCAACTCTTCGGGCACTAGTCGACGTACAAACGCATCTAAGTCATGACGCACGTCCGGGTCGGTGTTTTCGTTCAACGTTAATGAGGCGGAAGTATGCATCAGCTGTAAATGCAGCATACCGATGTGACAATCGCTCAAGCATGGCAGCGCTCGTGCTATATCATCGGTAATCAGGTGAAAGCCGCGAGATAATTCCGGCAAATGAATTTCCTGTTGATACCACATAAACACTCCTTTGTTTTTACTCTATGAGGCACGTCATCGCCAGCGTGCTCTTGTTGTGTGGCAAAATAACGACATTATGCGTTCACAATTTAACACCATTAAAAGTAGCCAATAGCCAATGATTCACCGCTGGTTCAATCGATTCACTGCGCAACCGCTACCTGCTACTGAATGGCGGGCAGCCCAAGCACGCGTTGCCCTGCTTGCCACCTTAAATGAGGCCGACGCCGAACGTCTGGGCCAGCGGGCATGGCACTTTTTAAACCATAAACGTATTACCCTGCATGCAGATCTTCGCGATACCCCCTTTGATCTTGCCGCGCAGTTGGTACTGGCCGGCCAAGCCTGCCTGCTGACCCTAGGCTGGACAGAAGCCGAGCATCTAGAAGCCTTCACCAACGTGCATGAGATACTCATTCTACCCGATGGGTTCAGTCGCCAGATGGAAGAAGTGGATGAAACGGGCGTGATCCATCTTTATAACGACACACTTGCCGGGGAAACGTCTTACCAAGGCCCGGTCATCCTATCGTTTACCGACCTTATGAAGAGCGGCGGTTTCACTGGGTCCAACGTACTCATTCACGAACTTGCCCATAAACTCGACATGGGCAATTCCATCGACACTGATGGTTTCCCGCCACTGCCACGGGAAATCAGCCCAAGCGAGTGGCACCGCGTGTTTAGCAGCGTATGGAATGACCTGACTGCTCGACTAGCGCGGGGAGAAGTCACGCCCATTGATGACTACGCGGCCAGCCATCCCGGCGAGTGTTACGCCGTCTGCTGTGAGCTCTTTTTTAGTGATCCCGTTACTTTAAATGATGCTTACCCGGAACTGTATGAACTACTGTGCCGCTATTTTAATCAACAGCCACTGAAAAGATTTACCGACAAGGAGAGCCCCCATTGAAAACTCTGATAGGACGCAGCTTAGTTAGCGTGGCACTCCTCACCGGCTGTACCGGTATTCCCGAAGGCACTCAGCCCGTCACCGGTTTCGAGCTAGACCGCTACTTGGGCCAGTGGTACGAAATTGCCCGCTTGGATCACTCCTTTGAGCGCGGCCTGGATTGTGTCACAGCGGACTACAGCCTGCGTGACGACGACGGCGTGCGCGTAATCAACCGGGGATACAACCTGGAAGAGCAAGAGTGGGATGAAGCCGAAGGCCGCGCCTACTTTATTGACGATGAAAACGTCGGGCGTTTGAAAGTGAGCTTTTTTGGCCCCTTTTACGGCGGCTATAACGTGCTTAAGTTAGATGATGATTACCAGTGGGCATTAGTGGCAGGCCCTAACCGCGACTACCTGTGGATACTCTCACGCTCGCCGGAGATGGATAGCGCAACCGAAAGCCGCCTGCGCCAGCGAGCAGCAGAACTTGATTTCCCCGTTGATGAGCTCATCGACGTTACTCAGGGCGATGAGTGTCCTAGCTCATAGTCGATTATGCGTCGCCCATCAGCTTTCAGGCAGCACCGACACCCGCCCCGCTATCTCGCGCTGTACATAGTCAATAAAAGCGCGCAGCCGGGCGGGCACATGGCGGCGCTGTTCATACACCGCATAAAAATCTGCCCGCACGCCTTGCCAGCCAGGTAATAAAGCCACCAGAGCACCGCTGGCAAGGTGTTCGTTAACATCCCACCAGGAACGCAGCATCACCCCATGGCCATCCAACGCCAAGCGGGTGATCACTTCGCCATCGTTGCTGGCCAACCGACCACTCACTTTTACTGACTGTATTTTGGTCGGCTGACTGCTTTGCTCAAAACGCCAGAGCGGAAAATCGCTATCGTTTTCTCGAATGACCAAGCAAGCGTGCTGCAGCAAATCAGCCGGCACCTTGAGAGCAGGCGCTTGAGCAATATAAGCCGGTGACGCACACAGCACGCGCCGGTTAGCCAAAATACGCCGGGCAACCAATCGCGACTCAGGTGGCTCACCCACCCGTATGCCGATATCGAAACCATGGTCGCTCAGGTTAAGGGGGAAATTAGTCAGCTCTAACCACCCCTCCACCTCAGGGTGCTCGGCACAAAAGCGCGATAGCAACGGCGCAATATGTCGGCGGCCAAAACCAAACGTGGCGTTAACCCGCAACCGGCCACTAAGCGCTTGGTTGGCTTTTTCACCCAATGAATTTTCTAGCTCATCCAGCTCGTCCAAAATCAGCGCGCCGCGAACAAAATAGCGCTCGCCCTCTGCGGTAAGCGTTAAACGCCGCGTGGTACGTGCCGCTAGCTCGACGCCCAGGCGCCCCTCAAGAAGTTTTAGACGCTTACTCACCGCCGACAGCGAAAGCCCCAGCTCACGCGCAGTCCCAGTTAAACTGCCAGCCCGGGCCAAGTGCTGAAAAAACGCCAAATCATCCAGGTGCGCCATCCCATTCCTTTATTTATTCTGCACTTTAAAGCAACAATAACTTGAATATTAGCCTGATTACCCCCTCCAAAATAGAGGCTACACTCTATTTACTATTCAAGACTCACACGCATGCAAAGCAACTAACAAAATAAGGAACTAAGATGACCCATCGTATTGCCATTATCGCTGGCGACGGCATCGGCACTGAAGTCATGCCTGAAGGCGTTCGTGCTTTAGAAGCCACCGCAAAGCGCTTCAATATTGACCTTGAGTTCACCACTTTTGAGTTTGGTAGCTGCGACTACTATCTAGAACACGGCAAAATGCTGCCCGATGATTGGTTCGAGCAGTTAAAAGATTTTGATGCACTGTTTTACGGTGCAGTGGGCTGGCCCGATAAAGTGCCCGACCATATTTCCTTATGGGGCTCACTGCTCCAGTTCCGCCGCCGCTTTGATCAGTATATTAACCTGCGCCCCTGCAAACTAATGCCAGGGATCAAAAGCCCGCTAGCAGGCCGCGAACCCGGCGATATCGATTTTTACGTGGTGCGTGAGAATACCGAAGGTGAATACTCAAGCGTTGGCGGCAAAATGTTTGAAGGTACTGACCGGGAAGTAGTTATTCAAGACACGGTCATGACCCGTACCGGCGTAGACCGCGTATTGAAGTACGCTTTTGAGCTGGCGCAAACACGTCCGCGTAAAAAGCTCACCTCGGCGACAAAATCTAACGGTATTTCCATCACCATGCCGTACTGGGATGAGCGCGTGGTTGAAATGGCGAAGGGCTACCCTGAGATTGCGGTAGATAAATTCCATATCGATATTCTCACCGCCAACTTCGTACTTCACCCGGATTGGTTCGATGTAGTCGTGGGTAGCAACCTGTTCGGCGACATCCTTTCCGACCTGGGCCCCGCCTGCACAGGCACTATTGGTATTGCGCCTTCCGCCAACATCAACCCGGAAGGCAACTTCCCCAGCCTGTTTGAGCCAGTACACGGCAGCGCGCCGGATATCGCCGGTAAAGGCATTGCCAACCCCATCGGCCAGATCTGGTCAGGCGCGATGATGCTTGAACACCTGGGCTATAAAGAAGCCGGTGATGCCATTGTTACTGCTATTGAGGAAGTACTGACGGAAGGCGACAGCCAAGTACTTACCCGCGATGTAGGCGGACAAGGTACGACGGAAAGCTTGGGCAAGGCGATTGCGGCTAGGTTGACAAAATAACTAGCTGGCTAATTAAGTACATTGGCTATATAAAAATTAGCCAGAGCACGTCCGCTTAACAATAAAGCGTTCAACCAAAAAAAGCCTCGCCAGACACGTCTGACGAGGCTTTTGGATTACACGCTACTGCATTTCAAATAACGACACTAGTCGCTATGAAATCAGGTCATTAACTTGCCAGTTTCATAGCTGTTTTAGCGACTAATTCACCCTGGAAGCGAGCAATCTTAAGTTCGCGGTCATCCGGCTGGCGTGAGCCATCACCACCAGCTAACGTCGCTGCGCCGTAAGGCGTGCCGCCGCTAACTTTGGAAATATCGAACTGCTCTTCAAGGCCATAACCAATCGGAACAATGATCATGCCGTGGTGAGCCAGCGTGGTCCAGGTGGAGGTAATGGTCATTTCATCACCCCCGCCGGTACCCGTGGAAGTGAACACGCTAGCGACCTTGCCGCGTAACGCGCCTTTCGCCCACAGACCGCCGGTTTGATCCAAGAACGTGCGCATTTGACCTGCCATATTACCAAAGCGAGTTGGCGTACCAAAAATAATTGCATCGTAATCAGTAAGCTCTTGCGGAGTAGCTTCCGGCGTATCGAAATCCTGCTTACCCCCTGCATTTTTATAGGCATCTGCAGGCATGGTTTCAGGTACGCGCTTAACGGTAACTTCAACGCCGCTTACGCCTTTTGCACCCTCTGCGACAGCCTGAGCCATCTTATCAATATGACCATACATTGAATAATAAAGTACCAGTACCTTTGTCATTGCTAACTCCTTTGCCTTGTTTAGCGGTGCGATGGGGGATATGCCCCGGAAGCAGATGATTACAAGATAGCGCACCTAATAGTAGATAAAAGCGAATGTTTTCGACTGGGAGCATCGATTTCATCAACGGGCTTCACCTTGCACTTTACGCCATCCACCACTAGATTTTGTCTTGCCGATCCCCCCACACGTTTCCAAGGAGCCTGGAATGACGATTTTTGAAGCCCTGCGCAAGGATCATGATATTCAACGTGACCTGCTCGCCCAGCTAGTTGAGACACACGGCGACAGTGATGAGCGCGACAGTCTCTATCAGCAGGTGCGTGCTGAGCTGCATTACCATGCGGCAGCAGAAGAGCGGGCTTTATATATTCCAATGATGTCAATTGATTTAACCCAAGAAAAAGCGCGCCATAGCGTCGCCGAACATCATGAAATTGATGAGCTTTTAGAATTACTGGATGAAATCGACTATAGCGCCACCCATTGGCTGACTCACGCAAAGCAGCTCCAAGAGTTAGTGACTCATCACCTTGACGAAGAAGAGCAAGAGGTCTTCCAACTGGCTGGACGTGGGTTGCAAGAGAAACAAAAAACGTCGCTTGCCAGCGAGTACCAAGAAGAGATGAAGCGCCAGCGCTCCGCGTAAATAGCAGATAATCTTAAGGTCTAAATTCCGAGACTAAGAACCAAGCGCTCATGTTTCGACATGGGCGCTTTTTCTATGATTGAAAGCAATGGTTGCACAAAAAACTGAGCTTTTTCACCTGAACGACCTTTACACTTGTGGCGCGTACTCAGCGTGGTAAACCTAAACGCATGTTCATGCGCACCACAATTACCCTAAGGAGCTGACAATGCTAGGCCAATGGCTCGACTGGTCGCTTGATGGGCAGTTCCCCGCCGCTAGCAAAGGTGTCTTCGCAAGCGGTACTTACCATTTGCACGCGCCCGGCATTTTGGAACTTTCTCCCCATACCTCAAGCCAGGATGCGCACGCCTGCATTTTTTCAGCGGCGATCCACGGCAATGAAACTGCGCCGGTTGAATTGGTTGGCGAGTGGTTAAGTGCCCTAGAAGCGGGTGCCGTAACGCTTGGAGTCCCCGTGCTGGTAATTCTGGGGAACCTGCCCGCGCTTAAAGCACAGCAACGGTTTCTCACCACCAATTTAAACCGGCTGTTTAGCCGGGAACTGACTGCCGAAGGTAAAGAACCAGACCGAGCCCGAGAGCTAATGGCCGCCGTCGATAGCTTTTATGCACGCCACTCAGCGCTCCCCAAGCTGCATTACGATTTGCATACCGCTATTCGAGATAGTCGTTATCCACGTTTTGTTGTTGAGCCTTTTGCCGAATCCACCACCGACGCTACTCAATGGCAATGGCTAGCCGCTGCAGGCATGCAGGCGGTGCTGCACCAGCATCAACATAGCTGGACGTTCTCCCACTACAGTAAGCATTATCACGCAGCTCAGGCGTTTACCTTTGAGCTAGGCCGGGTGGCACCTTTTGGTCAAAACGATATGGCGTCTCTGAAACCGATGCTGGCGCTGCTCACAGCATTAAGCACAGGCCAGCACCCTGAGAGCCAACCAGCCTCGCACATGCTGTTTTTTCAGGTGCATCACGAGCTAATACGCCAGACAGACGCCTTCCAGCTCTGCTTTGCCGAAGATACCGCCAATTTTAGCCAGTTTGAGCCTGGCTCCCTGCTCGCGCAGGATGGTGAGGCGGGCGATTTTTGGGTGGGGGATACGCCACTCTACGTTGTATTCCCTAATGCCAACGTTGAAGTGGGGGCACGTGCAGCACTGTTAGTGGCGCCAATCACATAAGTGCCTTCATGAGTTTGACAATAATAACGATGAGGCGATAACCGAGCGCTGAGTGTCATTACGACCAACGTCGAGTGCTTAATATTATAAGGAAAGCGCGCATAATGCGCTCAGCCTGATAGAATCGCCCCTTTTTTCGCGCCAGCCGCATCTCAGCTTTTTGTTAACCTGTTGCTGCGGCAACTCTGTACTGGAGCCAATGTTATGGCCGCTACGCCTACTCCCCTTGAAGTGCGTAATATTAAAAAGCGCTTCGGCGATACGGAAGTGCTAAAAGGTCTCTCACTGCAAGCCCAAAAGGGAGATGTGATCACCCTTATTGGCGCTTCTGGGTCGGGTAAAAGCACCTTTTTACGCTGCATGAATCTGCTAGAACAGCCAGACGAAGGCGACCTTATTGTTCACGGCGAACCCATTCGCTTTAAAACCACCAAGCATGGCCGCGAACCGGAAGACTGGAAGCAGGTGGTACGCATGCGGGCCAAGCTTTCCATGGTGTTCCAAAGCTTTAACCTGTGGGCCCACATGACGCTGCTGGAAAACATCATTGAAGCGCCTATTCATGTGCTAAAAAAGCCAAAAAAAGAGGCTTTGGAACATGCCCATGCCTTGTTGGATCGGGTGGGTTTAACCGCGCGTGCCAATGCCTATCCTGCACAAATGTCCGGCGGCCAGCAGCAGCGTGGCGCCATTGCACGCGCACTGGCGATGAACCCTGAAGTTATGCTGTTTGACGAGCCCACCTCTGCGCTTGACCCAGAACTTGTCGGCGACGTGCTTAAGGTAATGCACGGCTTGGCCGAGGAAGGCCGCACCATGGTGGTGGTGACCCACGAAATGAGCTTCGCTCGCGATGTTTCCAGTCAGGTGATCTACCTTCACCAGGGCTTAGTGGAAGAAGCGGGAGCGCCTGCTGATGTATTGGGTAACCCTCAGTCACCGCGCCTGAAACAGTTCTTGGCCCCTAAATACTGATCCGCGAGGCTCACCATGCTTGATTTGCAAGGTTATGGCCCCCGGCTGATCGAAGGGGCTGGCGTTACCATTCAACTGGCGGTGCTGTCGTTAATGCTAGCGATTGTGCTTGGGCTACTGACCGCCAGCGCCAAGATGTCACGCAACTGGCTATTGCGCCGTACGGCAACGGTTTACACCACGCTGATTCGCGGTGTTCCGGATCTCGTCTTGATGATGCTGCTGTTTTTTGGCGGCCAAATCGGCGTTAACGCCATCAGCGATATGCTCTATTACAGCTACGACATCGATATTTACATCAACTTCAACGCCTTCGCCGCTGGCGTGCTGACGATTGGTTTTATCTTCGGCGCTTATATGGGCGAGACCTTCCGGGGTGCCTTTATGGCGGTGGATAACGGCCAAATCGAAGCCGGCAAAGCCTACGGCATGAGCGATGGCTTGGTGTTCCGTCGTATTCGCTTTCCGCAAATGATGCGCCATGCGCTACCGGGCTTATCAAATAACTGGATGGTACTACTCAAAACCACCGCGCTCGTCTCGGTGATTGGCTTAACCGATATGGTGCGTGTGGCGGCAGAAGCCTCCCGTGCAACCCACGAACCGTTTGCCTTTTTGCTACCTGTTGCGGCGGTCTATCTGCTGATCGCCAGCGTATCCGAATGGATATTTTCGCGGCTGCAAAAACGCTACGACATCGGCTTTGGGGAGCAATAGCATGCTAGATATTTCTGCATGGTTTAACGACCTGCTGGCGGGGAATCTTATTTTCACGCCCACGACGCTTGGCTACTACTGGGAAGGCTTAGTCACGACCTCCCAGTTAGTGTTCCTCTCGCTTGTTGCTGGACTGATTCTAGCCGTGCCCCTGGCGATTATGCGCAGCTCCAAGCATAAGTGGATTAGCCTGCCTGTTTACCTGTACACCTATGTATTTCGCGGCACCCCACTGCTGATTCAGCTCTATATCATCTATTACGGGGTGGTATTTATTGACGGCATCCAGCAGACCTTTCTGTGGCCAATCCTGCGTGAGGCCTTCTACCCCGCGCTTATTGCTTTCACGTTGAACACCGCCGCCTACACCACGGAGATATTTCGTGGCGCCATCAAGGCCACTGCACAAGGCGAGATTGAAGCCGCCCGCGCCTACGGCATGTCGCCACGCCTAATGATGCGACGAATTATTCTGCCCAGTGCCTTTCGCCGCGCCCTGCCCGCCTACGGCAATGAAGTGATCTTTATGCTGCATGCGAGTGCTATTGCCAGCGTGGTCACACTGATGGATTTAACCGGTGCCGCACGCTTTGTCTACGCACGTTTTTATGCACCGTTTGAAGCGTTTCTGTTTGTGGCCGCGATTTATTTGTGCCTGACCTTCGCCATTTTGTATTTCTTCCGCTATTTGGAGAAGAAGCTATTGGCCCACCTGAGGCCACAAACGTCATAGCGCTATAAGCGAGCGTCAAACAAACGTTGGTTCACTCTGCTGATCCCCTCTTTTCGTTAGCGCCAACCTGGGTTAGCTTAAAGGGGATCACCATAAGGTGAAATTGATACTTACGGAGTTAAAAAGAATGAAAAAGCTGCTGTCTGTTTCACTACTTGGCTTAGCTGTCGCTGCCGCCTCTTCTGCCCAAGCACGCGATTATGACAATGTTCGTATTGGTGTTGATATACCTTACGAGCCAATGGAATACCGCACTGCGGATGGCGAGCTAACCGGCTTTGACATTGATCTGGGCAATGCACTGTGTGAACGCATCGGCGTGACCTGTGAATGGGTCGAGCAAGAGTGGGATGGCATCATTCCAGGCCTGATGTCACGCAACTACGATGCCATCATGTCTTCGATGACGATTAATGACGAGCGTCGTGAGCAAGTGCTGTTTTCTGACCCCTACATCACCATGCCTTCTGCCTGGTTTGCACCCACCAGCCTGGACATCAGCGAAGCCAATGAAGAAACACTGGATGGCATGACCATTGGTGTACAGCGTGGCACCTTGCAGGACAACTATGTCACTGACAACTACAGCAGTATTGCCAGTGTAAGCCGCTACTCCACCGCCGACGATATGGTGCTGGACATGCAGGCCGAGCGTCTGGATATCGTTTTCCTAGATTACCCGATCGGCCAAACCACCCTGTTAGAAAGCGAGCACGGTGAGTACGTACTGATTGGCGAAACCATTACCGAGCCTAAAGAGTATTTTGGTGATGGCTTTGGCATCGCCTTCCGTCAACGCGACGAGGCCCTGGCCGAGCGCTTCAATGAAGCCCTGGCCGAGCTGCAGGAAGACGGTACTTACGACGAAATCTACACTCGTTACTTTGGTGAAGCAGAGTAATCTTAAAAGCAAGTTCCCACGACGATCACCCCGGCAATTGCCGGGGTGATGCGTTTCTCCGTAACTTAGTGAATTCAGTGAACTAGGTAAAGCTCCCTCTGTCTGTGTATCATTGTGCATGATCAACATGGAGGTTTTATGGCTTACTCGACTAGCCCGCATGCAGGCGTGCTCCCTCGCCCCTCTTCCCACTGGACAGGCTGGGGGCAATGGCTGGCGCTGTTAACCATGACCATTGACCACCTCACTCGTTACGTACTGCCCAGTGATTGGGATTTAGGCTGGGCGGGTGCTTCGATTGGCCGCATCGCCTTTCCGCTGTTTGCCGCCATGGTAGCGTGGCACGGGCTGTTCAATACCCGTAACCCACTGCGCTATTCACGCCGCATTTTAGTCATCGGCCTGGTCGCTCAGCTACCTTATATGATGATGCCTCGCGCATCTGATGCGTTTATCTTAAATGTCTGCTTCACCCTTGCTAGTGGCCTTGCGCTAGGCACACTGGTACGCCTAGGCTGGCAGCACTATCAACGGCAAACATTAGGCTTACCCTGGTTATTAGCAGGCACGGCTGTCGGCGTTACGGTGTGGTACTTGCTCGGATTCTGGGTTGAGTATGGCCACAACGGGCTATTGCTGATCCCGCTACTGATGTTTGCGATGCATGCATTGAGCCAGGCAGAAAGCCACTTCCAAGCACGCCTATGGGCAGGGCTAGCGGCCTTTCCAGTACTCTGGATCGCCGGGCAGATGAATGCATCCGACATGGCCAAGTCGTTTACCGTGGGCACCTGCGTAGTAGTGCTAATGCTTGCAGCAGGCGCTGCTCAGCGCATACCCGCCGTCAAGTTAGTAATGCCGCGTCGCTTGTGGCTCACATGGTACCCTGGTCACTTTGCGTTAATCGCACTATGGCTGCTGCTCATCGGTCAGTTAACGTAACTAACCGCGTAAACCTGATAACGAAAAGCCGCCCAATTTGAATTGGGCGGCTTTTGACACTACTGTTTGATGGAAAAGCTTAACGCTGGCGGCGGCGACTCCGGAAATAAAGCGCTGCAGGCGTTTACTTTTTCCAATAGTTCGGCATGGTTAGGCGCCAGAATATTGACGTGAGCAAGTTTCCGGCCTGCGCGCTCAGCTTTGTCGTAGCGATGCAGGTGCGTATTGGCAAGCGCCAGAATCGCCGTGTTATCGCCCTCGCGACCAATCACGTTAATCATGCAGGTGGGGGCAATCGCTTGGGTATCGCCTAAGGGTAACCCCTGTATCGCACGCAGATGATTTTCAAACTGGCTGGTCACCGCGCCGTCCATCGTCCAATGACCAGAGTTATGCACACGGGGCGCCATTTCATTGGCCAGCAGACTGCCATCACGGGTTTGAAATAGCTCAAGCGCCAGCACGCCCACGTAATCCAGCTCATCCAGTAACGAGCGAATATAGCTATCGGCGGTTTGCTGCACGCTAGCATCTAAATCCGGCAGCGGTGCCACGGAGTAACGCAGGATACCGTCAACATGCTGGTTTTCCGCCATGGGGTAGAACATCACTTGGCCATCGCGCCCACGCACCGCAATCATCGAAACTTCACGCACAAAGTCGACGAATGCTTCAACGACCAACTGCGAATGACCGATAGCATTCCATGCGTCTGCTGCTTGCTCGGGCTGCTTCAACACTGACTGCCCCTTGCCGTCGTAACCTTCCGTGACCGACTTAGCCACTACCGGGCAACCCAGTTCACGGGCGGCAGCTTCAAGCTGCTCGGCGCTCTCAACCACGCGGTAAGCAGGCGTGGGAATGCCTAAGCGATCAAACAGTGTCTTCTCTTCGACCCGGTTCTGACACACCTCTATCGCACGGCTACTAGGATAGACCGGCTTGTGCTGTTCAATTTCACGCACAAGCTCAACGGGTAGATGCTCAAACTCGTAGGTCACCACGTCGACCTTGGCCAAAAACTCCGCCAGGTGCTGGTTATCAGGATCAACGATCACATCGCCAATGCCTGCACTTGGGTTACCCGTGGTATCCAGGAAGGTGAACCGATTGCCCAGCGGATAACCCGCCAGCGCTAGCATGCGGCCTAATTGGCCTGCGCCTAGAATGCCGATATTTTTGACAACGGAGCTTTTTGCAGCGACGTTTTTTGCAATATCTGAGCTCATAGACAGGCTCCTTATTCTGCTTCCGGCTCGGGGCGTGGATCCGGGTTATCGAGTACTTTCTGAGTCTGCTCAGCGCGAAACGCCTCAACAGCACTTCTTACGGTCGCATCTTGCAGGCCGACAATTTGTGCCGCTAGCAAGCCTGCGTTGGTTGCGCCCGCTTTACCAATCGCCAGCGTGCCCACGGCGATACCACCCGGCATCTGCGCAATGGAGAGCAACGAATCCAAGCCTTTCAATGCTTTCGACTCTACCGGAACACCCAGCACCGGCAGCGGCGTTTGCGAAGCCACCATGCCCGGCAAATGGGCAGCGCCGCCAGCGCCCGCCACAATCACCTGCAGGCCTCGCTCAGAGGCGCTCTTAGCATAATCGAACAGCAGATCAGGTGTACGGTGCGCGGACACCACGCGGGTTTCATAAGGAACGCCCAGCCGCTCTAGCATCGCCACTGCGTGCTCCATGACCGGCCAATCAGACTTTGACCCCATGATCACGCCCACTTTGGGTGCGCTGTTCGACATGCAAAAACTCCTCGGCCAATGGCCTATTAAAGCAAACGCGTTTAACGAGCCGCACGCGACTCACCTGAAAATAAGAAGGCGAATAGTCTACCAGAGCCCGCTCGTTTACGGGCTTGGCATTCGTCGTGAAATTTTCATCAAATTAGGCATTGAAAAGCGCGCGACTTGGCGGCATTGTGTGATTGTCATTTCAGACTGATGGAGTCACATGAGTACGGCATACTCAACCGCTTACGCAGAAACGCTGGATCCTCCGCGAAGCAGCCCTGACCTCGACGTCAGGGATTTAGAAAAACGTACGCGCCTAATGCGTATTATTACCCGTCTGATTGCTATTTCAGACCTAGGAAGTCGTGATATCGCCCGCCGGGCGGGTCTTCCAGTGCAAAAGGTCAGCGACCTGCTCGCCGGAAGGCTCGAGCACCTCAACATTGATGAACTCAATGTACTGCGTCGCACCTTAGAGCTGGAGGCGCCATAGCAACAGCGACTACATCAGAATCTACTCCCTTTTTCGATACAGGCTGGCCCATTGGGTCAGCCTGTTTTTATTTGTCACGCTTAATAGGGCGTCTTTCATGAAAACAATTAGTTAGCGCTTTAAGATTAAGGGAGCATTAAGAAAAGCGCGCTAACTCATTGACGAGAATCAACTTTCCCCTTCAACTTAAGGCGTAATCTTAGCGTACCCCGACCATTCGCCCCTGCGAATGACGTTTTACCCGCTAAGGAGGCGCTATGGACGCCATACGCCGCTCGCTACTCGGCCAGCTGGCCCGCTTAAGCGCAGGCGCTGCACTGGTACCCTTTTCTAGCCTTGCCCAAGCAGGCATTAATCAACAGCCTGCCCGTCGCGAAGGTGATCCCACAAAGCGCTACGGCATGTTGATTGATCTTCGCCAGTGCATCGGCTGCCAGGCTTGTACGGTGTCGTGTCATATCGAGAACGCCGCACCGCTTGGCCAATTTCGCACCACGGTTTCCCAGTACGAAGTTCAGCACCAGGAGAGCGGTGAGCTGGCCACGTTTATGCTGCCACGCCTGTGTAACCACTGCGAAAACCCACCCTGCGTGCCCGTTTGCCCCGTTGAAGCTACCTACCAACAGCAGGATGGCATCGTTGTGGTTGATAGCGACCGCTGCGTGGGCTGCGCTTATTGCGTTAACGCCTGCCCTTACGACGCCCGCTTTATTAACGAGCGCACCCAAACCGCCGACAAGTGCACGTTCTGCGCGCATCGTTTAGAGGCAGGGCTACTGCCCGCCTGTGTTGAAAGCTGTGTTGGAGGTGCGCGGATTATTGGTGATATGCGCAATCCTGACAGCCAAATCAGCCGCATGATTCAAGAGCACCGTGATGCGCTGATGGTACTTCAGCCAGAAAAAAACACGCTTCCCCAAGTGTTCTACCTCGGGATGGATGAACGCTTCACCACACGCCCCGTGGCGGAACCCGTGGCGCTTGAAGTGTTTGACCCCCACGGCCAGGAGATGGGCTATGAATTCCACCATTGAACTGCTCGCCCCGCGTTATGACATTGCCTGGTACCCCTGGGCGGTACAGTACTTTTTTATGATCGCGATCTCCTACGCAAGTTTGTGGCTCGCTGCCCCAGCATTAATATTCGGCAAAAAAGCGTGGTTGCCTACGGCACGTCTGGCGCTCATCGCCTGCGTTAGTACGACGCTGGTAGCACCGGTAGCCTTGTTGGCAGATTTACACCAGCCGCTGCGCTTCTGGCACTTCTACGCCTACGCCAACACCCACTCGTGGATGTCGATTGGCAGCGTGGTGCTACCAATTTACCTGATCAGTGTTCTAGGCCTTGCCTGGCTGGCCTGGCGCCCTGCATTGCAAGCTCAGCGAAGTGCGTCAGGACTGGGCGGGTTTATCGCAAAGTGGCTGAGCCTAGGCAATGGTGCCACGCCTAAAGTGCTGGTGGCCGTTGTTGGGCTAATCGCGTTACTGCTTTCTAGCGGCATTATGCTCTACACCGGGGCGGAGCTGGCCGTTGTTAAAGCGCGCCCGTTATGGAACACCCTATGGCTGCCGCCCATGCTGGTCGCCACCGGGTTTATCGCTGCTGCTGGACTAGTGCTGGTACTAAACCGTGCAAGTGGGCTGCGTTCAAACGACGCTACCCGGCAAATGCTCTATGTACTGTTAGGCTTCTGTGCAGTAGCTGGTTTGATTGCGCTTAGCTGGTTATTAGATGGCATGAATGCTCACGTAGGTTCTGTGGCGGCAGCGCTGGAATCTGTACGCTACAGCCCCTCTTGGCGCAGCACTGCGCTATGGGGCAGTGTAACCGGAGCAGCACTTTTTGCGGTTGTTGCGCTTTTACTCTTGCGCCCACCCCATCACCAGCCAGCACTTTTTGCCTGGGCATGGCTACTAGGCCTAGTGGCAATTCATATGGGCTGGATGTTCCGCTGGGTGGTGCTGATGGATGTTCAACATGTGGCCCGTAACAGCGCAGGTTTCCACCACTACGGCATTCCCGCTGGCTCGTCCGGCATCTTAGGCATCGTGGGTACGTTTGGGCTTTGGCTCACCGCCATCTTACTGATTGAACTCTTTATTCCTTGGCGGCAGGCCCAACAAGGTGGCCATCTTCCGACCAACACTCAAGACGCTTCTCGTGCCCCACTTACCGCCAACAAAGGAGCACCTAGTCATGGCTAAGTCTGCTCAAGACCTCTCTCGCCGTCGCTTTCTAAAAGGTGCTGCCGCTGCAGGCGGTGCCGCCACCTTTGCGGTGGGCTATGCCGACCCACTGGCCAAAATGGCCAAGGGCGTTACCGGCAGCGCGGGTGAAAAACCTAAGCACAATATTCATGGCAACTCGCTAACACCGGAATACCGCGTTGATTTAGGCACCGGCGAGCTAACCCTCACACCCGACCAGCGAGTCGCCTTTACCATTTGCTACGGCTGCACCACCCAGTGCGGCGTCAGGGTGCGAGTTGATGATACCCAGGGCGAAGTGCTGCGGGTATCTGGCAACCCGTACCACCCGCTCTCTGCAGATGACCATCTGCCAATGCGAACTCCAGTGGCCGAGGCATTGCGCAGCGTGAGCGCTTACGGAGAACAGGGCCAAGTAAATCGCTCTACCGCTTGCGCCCGTGGCAACTCAATGATGAGCCAGATCACCAACCCTTTCCGTATCGACCACTGTCTTAAACGAGTGGGTGAGCGCGGTAACCGCGAATGGCAGAAAATCTCGTTTGAACAGTTGATTGAAGAGATTTGTGAGGGGGGCGATCTGTTTGGTGAAGGCCATGTAGATGGGCTGCGCGCCATTCACGACCACGACACGCCTATCGACCCTGCCAATCCAGAGTACGGCCCCAAGGCGAACCAGTTGATGGTGATGGAAGCCACCGACTACGGGCGTTCAGACCTGCTTAAACGCTTTACCCTCAATGCCTTTGCGACACGCAACTACGGCCACCACGGCGCTTACTGTGGCTTAGCGTTCCGTATGGGATCAGGGGCCGTGATGAACAACATTGTCACCAATGCCCATGTAAAGCCTGATATCCAGAACGCGCGATTCATCATGTATATCGGCTGTGCGCCCAGCCAAGCGGGCAACCCGTTTAAACGCCAAGGCCGCCTGCTTGCTCAGGCACGCGCCGCAGGAACCCTTGAGTACGTGGTAGTCGACCCCGCACTGAATGCCGCCACTTCCCACGCCGCCGACAATAACCATTGGGTACCTATTCGCCCCGGTACCGACAGCGCCTTTGCCATGGCGGTGATTCAGTGGTTGCTGGATAACCAGGGTTACGCCAGCGATTTCCTCGCCATACCCGGCAAAGCCGCCGCTGACGCTGCTGGCGAAACGACCCACTCCAACGCCACGCATTTGGTAATTGATACCTTCGAGCACCCACGCCGGGGCTACTTTTTGCGCGCAAGCGACCTTGGCCTTGCCGAAGCCAGTAGCGATGCGGATATACCGGTCGTGGTGGCCGACGGTGAACTCGCGCTCAGCGAAGAAGTAATGACTGCCGAGCTATTTGCCGAGCGCCCAGTGGAGCTTGCCGATGGCACCACAGTAACGGTCAAAACCAGCCTGACGCTGCTGCGCGAGTCTGCTAATGAGTACGACCTGGACGCCTACGCGGAACACTGTGGTATTCCCAAAGCGACGATTATTGATCTCGCTCGCCGCTACGCCAGCCATGGTAGAAAAGCCGCGGTTAACTGCCACGGCGGCATGATGTCGGGCAACGGTTTTTACGCCGCATTCGGTGTGCAGATGCTCAACCTGCTAGCAGGCAACTACAACATGAAAGGTGGCAGCGCGGTGGGGGGTGGAACCTACAGCGGTACGGGAGAAGGCCCGCGCTACGATTTAGCCAACTTCCCCGGCAAGCGTGGCCCTCAGGGCGTGTTTCTCTCGCGCTCACGCTTTCCTTATGAAAAATCATCGGAGTACCAGCGCAAGGTCGCCGCCGGGGAAAACCCCTACCCCGCCAAGGCTCCTTGGCGCTCGCTCGCGCCGCCAACACTCACCGAACATTTACCTTCCGCGCTGGATGGCTATCCTTACCCCATTAAAGCGGTGATTGGCTGCATGGCTAACCCGATTTATGGCCAAGCGGGCTTAAAAGGCGTGATTGTTGATAAGTTGAAAGACCCCAAGCGCTTGGGGCTGTTTGTCGCGGTTGATGGTTTTATCAACGAGACCAACCGCTACGCCGATTACATCGTACCGGATTCAGTGATGTACGAAGTATGGGGCTTTGCAGGCTCCTGGAAAGGCACGCTGGGCAAACTGACCACCGCTTGCTGGCCGGTGGTTGAACCGCGCCAACAAAAAACCGCCGAAGGCGAGCCGGTGTCTATGGATAGCTTCTTTATTGCCGTGGCCAAACGGCTAAGGCTACCCGGCTTTGGGGACAACGCCATTCCCGATGCCGACGGCAACCTTCACCCACTAAACCGCGCCGAAGACTATTACCTGCGTGCAGCCGCCAATATCGCCTTTCAGGACGAGCCACTGCCGGAAGCAAATGACGCCGATGTTGCCCATAGCGGTATTGCACCACTGTTACCCAAGCTTGAACGCACGCTGAAAGCTGCCGAGCGCAAACGTGTGGCGTACCTTTACGCACGAGGTGGGCGCTTTGAAGATGCCAGCGAACACTTTGTTGGCGAGCATTTGAAACACCAGTGGAAGCAGACCTTATGCGTTTACAACGAAGCGGTAGGCACCAGCATTGATACCACCAATGGGTTGCCAAACCGGGGCGTACCGTGTCACTCGCTGCCTCAAATGGCGAATAAGCAGCCCATGCGGGAGGTGTTCTCAGAGCAAGAGTGGCCGCTACTAGCATTCTCGTTCAAATCTAATCTGATGAACTCTTACGCCATCGGCAACGAGCGGCTGCGGATGATCAAGCCCTATAACCCAGTACAAATGCACCGCCAGGACGCCGAGCGCTTTGGTATTAAGCACGGCGACACCATTCGCATTGAAAGCCCCGGCGGCAGCGTGGTGGGGCTAGCCCTGGTAAGCGAAAGCGTTGTGCCCGGCGCACTGGGTATTGAACACGGCTACGGGCATAAAGATTTAGGCGCCACGCCACACATCATTGACGGTGAATCCCAGCCTGACATGCCGTGGATGCGGGCAGGCATCAACATCAACGACTTGGGGTTTAAAGACCCTACGCGGGCGGTAGACGGCACTTGGCTTGAACCGATTAGCGGCGCCAGCGTGCGCCAAGGGTTACCGGTTAAAGTAAGCCGCGTATAAACCGGCTGGGGTAGTGATGCTACAGCGTGATCACTACCCCACCCAAAGCGACGACGATCACGACTACCCATGCAGACAGCTTCCATACGGTGAGCAGCAGAAAGCCCGTCAACGCCAGCACGAACTCGTGCGGCCCAATAATGGCACTGGTCCACACCGGCTGATAAAGCGCCGCGCCTAAAATCCCTACCACCGCCGCATTGGCACCGCGCATCAGCGCTTGAGCACTCCCCCACTGGCGGAAACGATTCCAAAATGGCAGCACGCCTACCAAAAGCAAAAAGCCCGGCACGAAAATCGCCAGCAGCGCCAACAGTGCGCCGATCACGCTGGGCAACCCGGGTAGTAGTGTCCCTAGGTAGGCCGCAAAGGTGAACAGCGGCCCTGGCACCGCCTGTGCAGCACCATAGCCAGTCAAGAACTCATCCGCCGTTATCCAGCCCGACTGCACCACTTCAGCTTCCAGCAGCGGCAACACCACGTGACCACCACCAAACACCAGCGCACCCGAACGGTAGAACGCATCGACCACGGCCAGCCACATCGCGCCACTAGCCAGTAGCGGCAACAGCACCAGCAGCGCAACAAAAAGCCCTAGGGAAATCATGCCTACCTTACGGGACACCGCAAAATGTAACGAGTCGGCCAGCTCGCCCTGAGCGCTTTCACGGCAGAGCAATAGCCCCACCAAACCACCCAGCACAATCGCACTCACCTGACCCAACGGCCCACTCACCATGACCACGGCAAACACCGCCGCAAGCGCAATACCTGCACGGGTTTTATCTGGGCAGAGGTTACGCGCCATCCCCCACACCGCATGGGCCACAATGGCCACCGCCACAATCTTCAAGCCGTGAATAATGCCACTGGCAATTGGACCATCCAGCACTGCCGCGCCCATGGCAAACATCGCCAACACCAACGCCGAAGGCAGCGTGAATGCCAGCCACGCCATGGCTGCACCCCAAGGGCCTGCCCGCATTAACCCCAACGCAAAACCTACCTGACTGCTAGCCGGCCCCGGCAAAAACTGGCATAGCGCGACTAAATCCGCGTAGGCCTGCTCAGTAAGCCATTTGCGTCGTGCTACAAACTCCGTGCGAAAGTAGCCAAGGTGCGCGACCGGCCCACCAAACGAGGTAAGCCCCAATGCCAGAAACGTCCAGAAAACCTCTTTGATGCGCGAAGACGATACGGGAGTTTCAGATGAAGGGGGTGATTCCGACATAAACTCGGCTCCTAGCAGATGAAAAACAGACAGCGGATAACCATACACGATTTTATTGACATGCCCATGTCAGTTAAGCAACGGTGAGTACCCCTACGCTAACGATCAGGAGCCACCTTATGGCTAAGCATTCAGAAGAGTTTCTGCGCCTTGCTGAAGCTGCCAAGCAGCGCACTACCCAAGTGTCACCGAGCGACGCCAAACAGCGCATTGCCCAGGGTCACGTTGTTTTGGATGTGCGTGATAAAGAGGAGTTTGAGCAAGGACATATTGAGAATGCACTCAATATCAGCCGAGGCACTTTGGAAATGCGTATCCAAGAAGCGATCCCTGATAAAGAGACGCCGATTGTGTGCCACTGCGCAGGCGGTAATCGAGGTGCATTAGCAGCGGAAACGCTGCAACAATTGGGCTATACCCAAGTGGTGAATATTGAAGGCGGCTTGAAGGCGTTTAAAGAGGAAGAAACGCCATAAGCCGCCAGGTATTTAAATCGCCGCTATTCAGTCAGGTCAGATCAGATAACGTTTAATCAGTCACCGCGCCGGTACTCGCAGAGCTGACCAATTTGGCATACTTCGCCAGCACGCCTTTACGATAGCGCGGCTCTGGCTGCTGCCAGGCAGCGCGGCGGCGCATCATCTCTTCATCGCTAATATCGACTTCAATGGTGTCGGCTTCTGCATCAATGGTAATGGCGTCGCCATCCTCCACCAGCGCCAGCGGACCACCGTCGAACGCTTCAGGCGTCACATGCCCAACGACAAAACCGTGGCTGCCGCCAGAGAAGCGCCCATCGGTAATCAGTGCCACATCATTACCTAGGCCACGGCCCATAATGGCAGATGTCGGCGTGAGCATTTCGCGCATACCGGGGCCACCTTTCGGGCCTTCATAGCGAATAACGACTACATCACCAGCGATCACGGTTCCATCATTGATCCGCGCTTGAGCTTCTTCTTCAGAGCCAAACACCCGCGCAGAACCTGTAAAGCGCGTACCCTCTTTGCCGGTAATTTTGGCCACGGCGCCTTCCGGTGCCAGATTGCCGTAAAGCATGCGCAGATGGCTCTCTGATTTAATCGGGTTACCCAGCGACGCGATGATTGGCGGCTCAGCGGGGTAAGGGGCCACATCCGCCAAATTTTCTGCCAATGTTTTGCCTGTCACCGTCAGGCAGTCGCCGTGCAGTAGGCCAGCATCCAGCAATATTTTCATCATTGGCTGAATACCGCCAATCGCTACCAGCTCGCTCATCATGTAGTGGCCGCTGGGGCGCAAATCGGCAAGTACCGGTACGCGTTTGCCGATCTCGGTAAAATCGTTAAGGGTTAACTCAACGTCAATGGTGCGCGCCATAGCAATTAAGTGAAGCACTGCGTTGGTCGAGCCGCCCAAAGCAATTACCACAGTAATCGCGTTCTCAAATGCCTCGCGGGTCATGATATCGGAGGGCTTAATATCCTCGGCTAGCAGCGCCAGCACTGCTTCGCCCGCCGCTTTACAGTCATCGCGCTTCTCCTGAGAGATAGCATTTTGCGCGGAGCTGCCCGGCAGACTCATGCCCAATGCCTCAATCGCAGAGGCCATAGTGTTAGCGGTGTACATACCGCCACAGGAACCGGGGCCAGGAATGGCGGTTTCTTCGATATTTTTAAGCTCGATCAGGTCGATATCACCGCGGGAGTGGGCGCCCATGGCTTCAAAGACCGAGACAATATCGGTATGTCCTTTCCCAGGCATAATGGTGCCGCCGTAAACAAACACGCTGGGGCGATTCAAGCGCGCCAAGCCCATCAGGCAGCCCGGCATATTCTTATCGCAGCCACCAATGGCCACTAGGCCGTCAAAGCCTTCGCAGCCTGCCACCGTTTCAATGGAATCAGCGATCACTTCCCGCGACACCAGCGAATACTTCATGCCTTCGGTGCCGTTGGCAATACCATCAGAAATGGTGATGGTATTGAAAATCACACCTTTACCACCGCCCGCATCGGCGCCATCCCGAGCAAACTCGGCCAGCTCATTAATATGGCTATTGCAGGGCGTCACCATGCTCCAGGTAGAGGCAATGCCTACTTGGGGCTTTTTAAAATCGGCATCGTTAAAGCCCACGGCGCGTAGCATAGCGCGGCTAGCGGCTTTACCTGGACCATCAACCACTTTGGCAGAATGGCGACGGGAGTTCTGCGTTGAATCGGACATTAGAAATCTCTCTTAGCGTTGTTCACGGTATCCGCATAGCTTGGCGATGCCACGGCGTTCGCGCAAGGGAAGAGGTCGCATAAGTAAGTTTATTAAGAGTAATTATTCCCAAGAGCGTGCATCACGCGGCAAATCGCCTTTGGGATCATAGACCTCTAGGATATCTTTTTCTGTTAGCGTTTCGGTATAGAGAACAAGATTAGTACCTGAAGCATGTGCCAATGAAGGAAACAGTATTCCCTTAGCACCTTGCTCCAGCGCCATATCGCCTAATAGCCAGCTAGGCGGCTCAATACGCTGATTAAACCAATACTTACGCCAGTCACAATTAAGCTCTTGCCAAAGGCTATCCCATTTCGAGTGATAGCCTGCTCGAAAATCGACAATATGAGTCACGCTAACCGAACAGCTAACAATCAGCCCAGGTGGCATCAATGCAGAAAGCTGCTTGTACTCCGCTAACGCTGTTTGCTCCTCAAGCGACAGGTATAATGCATCTACACCAACACGGTTCAACCGCCCACCATGCTCTCTAGCACCAGCCCCACTGGTAGGCGAAAATGCCCAGCGCGGAACATGTACACGGTATGCCTGAGTTTTCAGCTCTGGCAGCAATATCATCCCACCACACCTGCTTGCAGCGCCTGAACATAGCGCAGAAGATCATCTGCGCGCCCTTCACTGACTAGCTGCTCGGGTGTTTTATAGTCAAACGCACTAAGCGGTTCATTGCGAAACCAAAACAGAGCGTCATGAAAGTCTCCATTAATATCCGCCGCTGCACCGAGCACACGAAGAGCATCACGCAAATAACGTTGAAGTTTTTCCGCTCCCTGAGCACGCGAGATCGTCGTACGATGAACATGCGCTTGGCTGGCCAATGTTTGGATATCGATACTCAATGCACTAGCAAATAACTTCGGGTTAATCAATGGGTGGCGTTCTTCTCGAGCAACGCCCTTTAAGTCGGCCAAAAACCGCTCGAACGAATCAGGTACCCGATACCCGACAGGCTCATTAAGTGATTCCTTTACAGTTCCCATTGCCATTGGCAACCTCCTGCTACGCTTATACAGCTAATATACAACTCAAATGCATCATATTTTCATCATAGCAGCTCTGAAACAAGACGCTAGGGTTTCAAGCTTCAGAACTAAACTTATGGCACCATACACTTAGCCGCCTAGCCCCTGCCGTAAAAGAATCATCCATTAAGGAACATCGTGCATGTCGTCAAACTCGCTGCTCTCAAAAACGCCGTTAACGCCGGGTTTTATGGTTGTGCACGCCAATCGCCTGGAAGATTTACGCGGTTTGGCAGTTGCGTGGATGCGACAGCACCCGCTGGCACCGCTTGAGAATGAAACCATTCTGGTGCAGAGCAACGGTATCGGGCAGTGGCTAAAGCTGGCGCTGGCGGAAGACCCAGCTCAAGGCGGTGCGGGCATAGCAGCGGCGCTGAACGTTACCCTCCCCGCGCGCTTTTTGTGGCAGGCTTACCGCAATGTGTTGACCCATACGACGGCAGCCACAGAGGCAGTTCCCGAAACCTCGCCGTTTGATAAATCACGCTTGATATGGCGCTTACTACGCCTGCTGCCCAGCCTTGCCGAGCAGGAAGCTTTCGCACCGCTGGCGCGCTTTTTGGAAGTGGATCGTGACCAACGTAAACACTACCAACTGGCCGAACGGCTGGCGGATCTGTTTGACCAATACCAAGTGTATCGCGCTGACTGGCTGGGCGCATGGGCGAAAGGCAACGATGTATTGATCACCGCCCGTGGCGAAGCCCGCCCGTTGGAAGCACATCAACTCTGGCAACCCGAGCTATGGCGCGCCCTCCGCGATGATGTAGCCAATATCCAGGGTGAAGCGGGTCTTAACAGCAGCCGCGCCCAGGTACATAGCCGCTTCCTAAACGCCGCCGAGCAGCTTGAAGGCCAAGACTGCCCTCCCGGCCTACCCCGGCGGCTAATTATTTTCGGTATTTCATCACTGCCACAACAAACCTTGGAAGCCTTGGCGGCGCTGTCACGCTGCTGCCAGATCGTGCTCTGCGTGCACAACCCCTGCCAGTTCTACTGGGCGGATATTATTGAGCATAAAGACCTGCTCCGTGCCAACCGTTACCGTCAGCAACGCAAAGCGGGTATGCCCGACGCCCTGGATGTTCTCGGCACGGGGGATGCAGACGACGCCTTGCACCTCCACGCTCAGCCGCTGCTAGCTGCCTGGGGCAAGCAGGGCCGCGACTACCTGCGCTTGTTAGACGAACACGACGATTCGGGCAACTACCAAACCCTGTTTGAACAGCAGGCGCTGCGTATTGATATGTTCGAGCCGTTTAGCAGCGTCGAGCACAGCTGTTTGCTCAGCCAGTTGCAGGACGATATCCGCGAGCTGCGCCCAGTAGCAGAAACCCAGACCCACTGGCCCGCGCTAAACCCGGCCAGCGATGACTCCATCGTGTTTCATATCGCCCATGGGCCCCAACGGGAAGTGGAGATTCTTCACGACCAGTTGCTTGCCGCGTTCAGCGCCGACCCGGATTTGCGCCCACGGGATATCATCGTCATGGTGCCAGATATTGACCGCTACGCGCCGCACATAGAAGCCGTGTTCGGCCAGTACCGCTCCGCTTTCGGTAGCCACATTTTTAGTAACAACAGTGCTCGGCCCGACGACCCGCGCTACATTCCCTACACTCTTTCCGATCAAGCCAGTCGCCACCGCCTGCCGTTGATGATTGCGCTGGAAAAGCTGTTGCGCCTGCCGGAACTGCGCCTCTCGGTGAGCGACCTGTTAGACCTCTTAGAAGTCCCGGCACTGCGCGCGCGCTTTGGCATTGAAGAGCATAACCTGCCCATCCTAAGCCGTTGGATTGAGGGCGCGGGCATCCGTTGGGGGCTTAACGCCGAACAACGCACACGGCTCGATCTTCCCGAAGGACTAACCCAGAACACCTGGGCGTTTGGTCTGCGTCGCCTGCTGTTGGGCTACACCGTTGGCAGTGCCGAAGCGTGGCAAGGCATCGAGCCATTTGACGATATTGGCGGGCTAGAAGCATCACTAGCTGGCCCTCTAGCGAACCTGTTAGAGAAGTTGGAAAACACCTGGAAAACCTTCTGCCAGCCCACCGATACCGCTTCCTGGGTGGCCCGGCTGCGCGAGCTATTAGAGACTTATTTTCTGACTGATGACGCCCAAGAGAGCGTCATGCTCACCAAGCTGGAAACCGCACTCCAGCAACTGCTGGACAGTACTGAAGAAGCGGAGCTTTTTGATCCCCTGCCGCTCTCCATGGTGCGCGAGCACTGGCTGGGGCAAATTGATGAGCATAGCCTCTCCCAGCGTTTTCTAGCCGGGGCGGTTAATTTCGCCACGCTAATGCCAATGCGGGCAATTCCATTCAAGCGGGTGTGTTTATTGGGCATGAACGACGGCGAGTATCCGCGTTCCCAGCCACCGTTGGATTTCGATTTGATGGGCAGCGACTACCGCCCTGGCGACCGCTCGCGTCGGGAAGATGACCGTTACCTGTTTCTGGAAGCGCTGCTCTCCGCTCGACAGCAGCTCTATATCAGTTGGGTCGGCCGCAGCCAGATCGACAACAGCCCCATGCCACCCTCGGTGTTGGTCGGCCAACTGCGTGATCACATCGCGGCAGGTTGGAACACGCAAAACGGCGAGCCGCTTTTGGAGGCCCTGACCACCGAGCACCCGCTGCAACCGTTTAGCCGCCGCTACTTCACTCCTCAAGCCAGCGACTCCCCCGCCCAGGCGCGGCTATTCACCTACACCCACGAGTGGCACACCCTGCATGCCCCACAAGGCGCAATCACCTCAGGTTCAAAATCACCTAAGCTTGAGGCAGACACAGAGCAGCAAAGCGCATTAACGATTGGCCAACTGGGCAGCTTTTTACGCGAACCAGCCAAGGCATTTTTCAATACCCGCCTGGGCGTTTACTTCGAGCATGAAGAACTCACCCAGCTGGATGTTGAGCCCTTCACGTTAGATGGGCTACAGAACTGGCAGTTGCAGGATCAATTAATCGCCGCCCAGCGCCACGCCGTGGATAATGGCCAGCCAAGAATGGAAGCGCTGCATGCAGAACTGGAGCGCTTCAAAGGCCAGGGTGTACTGGCGGTGGGCGCCTTTGGCGAGCGTATGCGCGAAGCGCTAGCCGAGCCAATGGAAGCACTGTTTGGCGCCTATGAAGAGGCGCTGCAAGAGTGGCCCCAGGCAGTCGCAGTGCCACAGGCGGTGCATGTTGTTGAAAGAGCTGAAGGGCGAGTAACGCTGGAAGATTGGCTGGGAGAACTACGCCAGGATGACGCGGGTAACCGCTGCCGCTTGCTGCTACTCAGCAGCAGCCTAATCAGCCAAGGCCGCGGCCGTGGTCAGTACCGCTGGACGCATCTACTGCGCCCCTGGGTGGCGCACCTCGCGGGCAATGCAGAACGCCCAATGACCACCCAGCTACTTTCGAAAGCAGGCCATGTGCGGCTTGAGCCTTTAGCAGCCGAGAATGCACGCTACCAGCTAGAAACACTGCTCAGCGCATGGTGTGATGGCATGCAAACCCCGCTTCCGCTTGCCCCGCAGGCGGCTTTCGCTTGGCTAGCCAAGCTGGGCACTCCCGAATCAGAACCTGAGAGCGATGCCTACGCCGCCGCAGAGAGCGCCTACGAAGGTAGCCGCTTCCAGACCGGCGAAGTCGCCCAAAGCGCCTATTTTTCTCACCAATGGCCGAGCTTTGATCGACTGTTTAGCGAGCGCGCCTTGGGCCACAGCTTTGCCACGCTGACCGAGGCGCTTTACGCGCCGCTTCATAGATCGGTAAAGGGATGACTAAGCGGCACTAGGTTCTAGTGTTTCCACCTCAAAGGCCACAATCTGCCGCTGAACACTGGAAAACTCTACGCCAATTAAATGGATAGGTTTTCCAGAAGCGCGTTGTTTATCGGCGTAGCTTTTCTGTTTGATCTGCGCCAGCGCGGCGCCTTCTGGTAATTGCTCCACCACCTTGAACTCAAACAAGTAGATGTGGCCGCCGAAATCCACGTTCATATCCACTTTACCGTGGTGGCTGGCATCTTCCACCGTCACGTCCAGCCCTAAGGCTGCAAAGTGACTATAGAAGACACTGGCATAATGCCCTTCGTAGCGGGCAATGGGATTGTTGCAGTACCAGTCATGGGGAAGCCCGGCATAAAGCGCTTTGAGGTGTAGTTCTAACCCGGCAAGGTCGTGCTGGCTTAAATGACGAAACAGCGTTCGCCGCTCACTCGGAGCGTTCTCGACCCCGAGTGAAGGCAGTAGCGCGTGGTTGAGGCTAGTCTCGACCTCGCGGTTTGGGAAGCCCAGGGTGTACTGGCGGTAACCCAGCAGAGGCTCTTCTACCTGTTGAATGGTCAGGTAGCCAGTTTGAAACAGCAGGCCTTCAGTACTGATCTGATCAACATCAAACTGGCTGAGCAACTCATACTCGGTTTCCCAGTGATCCAATGAGGGGGTAAATACCCCGCGTTGCTTGAGAATATCGACCAAAAATGTTGGCGTCGCGGACTCAAACCAGTACGGGGCGAACTCACGTTTCTGAAACAGCAGCAGCACATCGAAGGGATTGTAGACAGACACTACCTCACGGCCACCCCAGCGGTAGCCGTTATACCACTGGCGAATTGCTTCTCGATCCAGCCCTGGCAGCTCTGGGGCGAATACAGTATCAATATCTTCGTCGGTATAGCCACAAATCGTGCTGAAGGGAGCATCCAGAGTGATATCGTTGAGGTTATTCAGTCCCGAAAATAGGCTGACCTTACTGAACTTGGAAACGCCGGTTAGCAACACGAAGTGCAAGTGTGGGTCGGCGTCTTTAAGCACGCTGTAAAGGTTCTTCAAACCTTCGCGTAGTTCCCGGGCGCGCTCCGGCTCCAGGATGTTATCCAGAATCGGCTTGTCGTACTCGTCAATGAGCACAACCACCCGTTGGCCGTATTGCTGATGGGCGGTGCGGATGAGAGCGGAAAATTCACCGGGTATATCCGTTTTATGGCGCTGGGTAATGCCGAGCTGCTCACGCTGAACTCTTAGCTGCTCACGGATACGCTCGTCCAGCGCTTCACGGCTCTGTATCACGCCATCGGCAAAGCTAATGCGAATCACCGGGTAGCGTTGTTGCCAGTCCCATTTATCGTGGATAGAAAGCCCTTCAAACAGCGCTTGGCGGCCTTCAAACAGGCAGCGCAGAGTATCCAGCAACAGGCTTTTGCCGAAGCGGCGCGGCCGCGAAAGGAAGTAGTATTTGTTCTGGTTAACCAAGCGCTCGATATGCGGGGTTTTATCAACGTAGTAATAGTTACCCTCGCGGATATCCGAAAACGTCTGAATCCCAATGGGTAGCTTACGGCGATGGGCATCCTGCACGGCGGCCTCCAGAGCAAAAACAGCGATACGAACAGCAGTTTAGCATGCTGACAGTTTGGGAAGAGCCAGATCAGCGAGTTCTAATCATTCGTCCCGTTAAGCGATAAAATCCGCTTCGCCAGCGCAATCATTTCCGGGTCGCCGGTGTTCTTTTCGGCCACATCGGAAAGTTTGATCACCGGCAGCCAGCCCTGCCCTTCCGGGCGCGCCTCGACCATCTTGATCACCATGTTCATCGGCTCGGCACCCACATCGTTGGTAAAGTTGGTGCCGATGCCAAATGCCATTCCAATGCGATCCTGACAGAAAGCGTGAATCCGCTCGACCTTCTCGGGCGTAAGCGCATCGGAAAAGATAATCGTCTTGCTCAATGGATTAATGCCCAGACGCTCGTAGTGGGCGATCGTCTGGGAAGCAAACTCGATAGGGTCACCGCTATCATGGCGCACGCCATCGAACAGCTTGGCGAACTTCTTATCGAAGCTGTCGTAAAAAGCCCGCGAGGTAAAGGTATCCGTTAAGGCGATACCCAGGTCACCTCGGTAGACATCCACCCAATGCTCCAGGGCCAGGCTATTGGCCATTTTGAAGCCGAAGCGGGCACCGTGGAACATAAACCACTCATGGGCGTGGGTGCCGATCGGTTTAACATCGTGGCGCATAGCCATTAGCACATTGCTGGTTCCGCTGAAGGCCTCGCCACCATAGTTACTAAGCGCACCCACCACCCGATCGTGAACATCAGAAGAAAAACGCCGCCGAGTACCAAACTCTGCAATTTTCAGCCCCAAACGGCGGTAGAGCTCAATCTTCTCTTGAGCGCGCTGCTCGATCATCGCGTCAGTTTCTGGTGTGATTGTCACCCCACGCAGCCGATACCAAAGCTCGCTGATCAACGCCATCAGCGGCACTTCCCAAAGAATAGTGCGATACCAGGGCCCTTCGATAATTACCGAAAGATCGCTACCCTGCTGCTCAACGATGACCTCGGCGGGGTCGTAATGGAACCCAGCGAGGAAGTCGAGATAGGTGGGGTCTAAGTAAGGGCACGTGATTTCGAGATAGCGTTTTTCCTCATCGCTCAAGCGAAGCGTCGCCATCTTATCGACTTCGCGGCGCAGTTCCGCGCCGAACCCATCAGGAAAAGCATGCTCGCCACGATTGATAAAGGCGTAGCGCGCATGAGCATAGGGAAAGCGTTTAATCACGGCGTTCTGCATCGTGATTTTATAGAAGTCATTATCCAGCAGCGATGTCAGCATGAGATCCCATCGTTAGAGTGAACCGAAGCCGCCGGTAGCGTAAACTAAAATGCACCAAGAGTGGCTCGGCGATAAGATTATCAGGTGGCAGGGCTCTCATACAGTCTAGGAGCTGTCTTCATGCGTCTTACTCAAGCACAGCGCCACGCCATTCTTTCAGGCGTGCACGAATTCATGGGCACCGATGTCAACGTTCATGTGTTTGGCTCACGTCTTGATGATACCAAGCGAGGCGGCGATTTGGATCTCCTATTGATCTCCCAGACAGCAATACCTCTTCTTACCCGTGCCGAACTCAAAATGGCACTTGAAGAGCGCCTCCAACTGCCTGTGGATATAGTGGCCTATGACTCAACGGCTGAACCCACGCCCTTCCAAGCAATCGCCTTGGCACAGTCACGCTCAATTGATAGTGAGGAAGCAGCATGAGTCACGATGTTCTCAGCGAGCAGCAACGCTATCTTGCGCAACTGCTGGAGGCGATCCAACGCTGCGCTTGGTTTCTACAGCAGTCACGCAACAAAATTACCTGGCCAATTGACGGTGAATGGCTGGCCGCACACAAAAAAGACGTCGATTATTTTGAAACACTTGCCGCCATCAATGAACGCTTTGCCAAGCTGCAAGACTCCATCGCATCGGCCATGCGGCACAGCGCCCTGCTTGCAGGTGAATCCACAGATAGCTTTCTTAAGGTACTTGCGCTGTTCGAAAAGCAAGGCGTGATTAATGCGACAAGTGATTGGCAACGCTGCCGCGCCATTCGCAACATAGCAGCGCATGACTACTCAACTGATTACGCCCACATAGCAGAACACTTCAACCTGCTGAACGAACTCGCCGATATACTCTTAGTGACGTCTCAACGTCTTGTGTCCTGGAGCTCTGGGCAACTCAGCATCTACCCTGCCAGCTCAGATTTTTCCGCTGAGTTTGACAGCATTTTCTTATGAGCCAGCCCGCACCACTCAATCCATTGAGCCTACCGCTCCACGGCAGCCGACTGATAGAGGCAAGCGCTGGCACCGGCAAAACCTTCACCATCGCCCTGCTTTACGTGCGTTTGGTACTCGGCGGTCACCGCGTTGACGACGACACCGCGTTTATCCGCCCGCTCACACCGCCGGAAATCCTCGTTGTCACCTTCACCAACGCCGCCACCCAAGAGCTACGCGAACGGATTCGCAACCGGCTGGTAGAAGCGGCGGAAGTGTTTCGTAAAGCGCCAGACGCGAAGGAAGCAGGTCACGGAGAGGGTCTTTTTCCAGGGATGGAAAAAGTAGCGCCCAAGGATGGGTTCACAGCGCCCTCGGAGTGGCCTGCTTCCGAGCCTGTGGACGATCCGCTGCTCCTCCAACTCCGCGACCAATACGACCCCGCCACCTGGCCCGCCTGTTCGCGGCGCCTGGCGCTGGCCGCTGAATGGATGGACGAAGCTGCGGTTTCCACCATCCACAGCTGGTGCTACCGCATGCTGCGCGAACACGCCTTCGACAGCGGCAGCCTGTTCTCCCTCAACCTGGAAAACGACCAGCGCGAACTGGAACAGGAAGTGGTGCGCGACTACTGGCGCAGCTTCTACTACCCGCTGGACAGCGACGCCCTCGGCATTGTCACCCGCTACTGGAAATCACCGGACGACCTCCACGCCCCGCTGCAACGGCTACTGCCCGAAAGCGAAGCGCTGGGCGACGAAAAGCCTGAACCCAGCGAAACCCTGGCCGCCACCCAGGCTGAACGCGCCGCAAAGCTCAGCGAACTCAAGGCACCCTGGCCCGCCTGGCTGGACGAACTGGTGCCCGCCCTGGAAGAGGCCGCCACGCGCAAAGCCTTCAAAGGCCAAAGCTTCAACGCTAAAAGCCGCGCCAACTGGCTAGGCGCACTACGCGAGTGGTGCGAAACGGAGGCCGACCGCCCCGCGCTCACCGACGCCGCCTGGAAACGCATGACGCCCGACGGCATGGCGGATATCTGGAAAGACGGAGCCCCGCCCTGCCCGCAAGCCTGGGAAGCGCTGGCCCAGCTCCCGCAAGCACTGGATGCCCTGCCCGAGCCGCGCAACGACCTGTTGATTCACGCCGTACAGTGGTGCCGCGCCCGCCTGGAGCGCGAACAGGAACGCCGCGCCGAGATGGGCCCCAACGACCTGCTCACCCACCTGGATCGCGCCCTCAAAGGCCCCAACAAAGAGGCCCTGGCCGCGCAGATCCAGCGCCAGTTCCCCGTGGCACTGATCGACGAGTTCCAGGATACCGACCCGATCCAGTACCGCATCTTCAACGCCGTGTATGACGTCGCCACGCCCCGCCGCGACAGCGCCATCCTGCTGATTGGCGACCCCAAGCAGGCGATCTACGCCTTTCGCGGCGCGGATATCTTCACCTACCTGCAGGCCCGCCAAGACACCGATGGCCGCCACGTTACGCTGGGCACCAACTTCCGTTCCAGCCGCGCCATGGTGGCGGCGGTCAACCACTGTTTCAGCTACGCCGACCAGCACGATGCCGGCGCCTTCCTGTTCCGCGCTGATGGCGGCGACAACCCGCTGCCGTTCAACCCCGTCAACGCCAAAGGCACCAAGGAAACGCTGGTACTCAACGGCAAACCGCTAGCAGCGATGACCCTATGGCCACTGGAAAGCGACGAGCCGCTCTCCAAAACCGCCTACCAAACGGAGATGGCCGAGCGCTGCGCCTCGCATATGGCCATGCTTTTGGAATCAGGCCGCCAACAACAGGCGGGCTTTGCAAAGGGCTGTGCGAAGGGCTGTGCGAAAGCCACTGATAACAGCGACGATAACGGAGAGCAATCACTCACTCCGCTGGCCCCCTCGGACATGGCCGTGCTGGTCAATGGCCTACAGGAAGCGCGGGCGATTCGCTTGGCGCTGGCAAGCAGAGGTATCAAAAGCGTCTACCTTTCCGATCACGATAAGGTGTTCAGTTCCCCCATTGCCCCGCAGCTGGCCATTTGGCTGCGCGCCTGCGCCGAGCCACAGGCCAACTCCCGCCAGGCGGAAGCCAAACTGCGCGCCGCTCTCGCGACTCAAGTGCTCGGGTTGAGCCTTGAAGAGCTAGACCACCTCAACCAGAGCGAGCTGGCTTGGGAAGCGCGGGTTGAGCAGTTCAGCGAGTACCACCGCCTGTGGCAGCGCCAAGGCGTACTGCCGCTGGTGCGCCGGTTGATGGTCGATTTTGATATCGCCGCACGGCTGCTGGGTGAGTTCGCCGAGGGTGAGCGGTTGCTAACCGACCTGCTCCACCTGGGCGAAATGCTCCAGCACGCCAGCCAGGAGCTGGATGGCGAACACGCGCTGATTCGCTTTCTCGCCGAGGCAATTGCCGACCCAGACAGCCACGGCGACAGCCACAAACTGCGCCTTGAGAGCGACGCCGATCTGGTCAAAGTGGTGACCATTCACAAATCCAAAGGGCTTGAGTACCCGCTGGTGTTCCTGCCGTTTATCGCCAACCACCGCCCGGTCAGCGACAGCGACCTGCCGCTGCGCTGGCACGATAGCGACGGTACGCTACAACTCAGCCTGAGCGCCGATGAAGCCACGCTTACCACCGCCGACCGCGAACGCCTGGGTGAAGACCTGCGCAAGCTCTACGTCGCACTCACCCGCGCCCGCCACGCCACTTGGCTAGGGCTGGCGCCGCTAAAAGGCAGCGAGAACAGCGCCATCGGCCACTTGATCAACGGCGGCAAGGCCATCGCCCCCAGCGCGTTTACCCACGCGCTCGGCGAACTAGTGAAAGGCAGCGATATCGATTTAAGCGCCGCCCCGGAACCCACCGCGCTGCGCTTTACCCCCGCGCCGGAACAGCTGGCCCTGGGCCTCGCCCGCACCCCTCTGCGCCCCGCCCGGGAACAGTGGTGGATCGCCAGTTACTCGGCGCTGCGCACCTCTGGGGCCGTCTCTGAAACGATGCCAGGCGCGGCGCAGCCAACGCCCGCGCCGGAACCCACCACGCCCCAGGAAGCCACCACCCTGGAAGTGCTGGATGAACCCCACGACAACGCCATCAACACCGAAGCGTTTCACCTGCACCGGTTTCCGCGAGGCCCAGGCCCCGGCACCTTCCTGCATGGATTGCTGGAGTGGGCGGGCCAACTGGGCTTCAACAAAGCGCTAGAAGCCCCCGCCGCCCGGGAAGACATGCTGCGACGGCGCATTCAACTGCGCGGCTGGCAGGCATGGCACGATACCCTGGCGGGCTGGCTGGAAGAACTGCTCGCCACGCCGCTTCCCCTGCCTCACTCTCTGTCACTGGCCCCGTCCCCGTCCCTGACAGAGCCCAGCGCAGGCAGCCAAGTGGCGCTATGTGAACTCGAAAGTTATCAGGTAGAACTGGAGTTCTGGTTTGCCGCGCATCAGGTACAAACGCGCAAGCTGGATGAGCTGGTCAGTGACCACTTACTGCCGGGGGTATCACGCCCCGTATTGGATGCCGACACCCTCAACGGCATGCTCAAAGGCTTTATCGACCTTGCCTTTGAGCATGAAGGCCGCTTCTATGTGCTCGACTGGAAATCCAACTACCTGGGCAGCGACGACAGCGCCTACACCGCTGACGCCCTACGCGATGCCATGCTCGAAAAACGCTACGACCTGCAAGCCGCGCTTTACCTGCTCGCACTTCATCGCCTGCTGAAAGCGCGTCTGCCCGACTACGACCCGCACCAGCATTTGGGCGGCTCGATGACGGTATTTCTACGCGGCAGCCGCACCACCGCCCGCGGCGTACACGCCGTGCCCGCGCCAGTCGCGCTGATCGAAGCGCTGGATGCACTCTTTGCAGGCACCGCAGCAGATGCAGTATCAGAAACAGGCCTAGAGGCGGTGGTATGAGCAATAGAGACACACAATCTATGAACCTTGATCTGTTCGCCGATGACGCGCCGACTGCTGCACCGGATTCAACCGCATCGGTAACACCACCGACAGAATCAGCCGCCAGTGCTACCCAGCCGCACCCGGCGCTAAGCGACACCGCCGCGCTATTCCTACTGTGTGAGCGCTGGGTTTCCCGTGGCTGGCTGCGGGATCTGGATTTAGCCCTGGTGCGCTTTCTCGACCGCGAAACCCAAAACGCCCCGCCGCTGCTGTTGCTAGGCGCGGCGCTGGCCAGCCACCAACTTGGCCGAGGCCATGTGTGCCTGGATATAGCTGCGACGCTGGAAGCCCCAGATTTTGCGCTTTCGCTGCCCCCAGAAGGCGACGACCTCAACGACCCGCCGCCGCTGCCCAGCCATGTGCTGGCTACGCTAACGCTGCCCGAGTGGCAGGCCGCGCTCAACTACCCCACGTTGATCAGTGACGGCCCCGGCAATACGCCTTTGGTAGTGAGCCACAGCGGCAACACCAGCAAACTCTACCTGCGCCGCTACTGGCAGTTCGAGCAAACCCTACACCAGGAAATCGCCGCCCGGTTAGCTACCACAGAACTTGATAAAACCTATGGGAGGCAAAGTGAAGACCATTCTGCTGGGCCTGATAATACTTGTGGGAGGCCGCTTCAGCGGGCGAAGGGTGACGATAGTCACCCCCAAATACTCAAAGATGCCCTAGATACCCTATTCCCCGCCAGCAACAGCATAGACTGGCAAAAAACCGCCTGCGCCCTAGCCGCCCGCAGCCCTTTCGCGATCATCACCGGCGGCCCCGGCACCGGCAAAACCACCACCGTGGTGCGCCTGCTGGCCCTACTGCAAACCCTGCAACTGGCAGAACCCAACGCCCACCCGCTGCGCATTCGCCTAGCCGCCCCCACCGGCAAAGCCGCCGCACGGCTAAACGAATCCATCGCCGGGCAAGTCGCAAAGCTCCCCATAAATGATTTAGCCACTTTGTGGGAGGGAGCTTCAGCTCGCGAAGCTAAGGCGCCAGAGCAGCTACAAGCCGCCATTCCAACCGAAGTCACCACACTTCACCGCTTATTAGGTGCCAGAGCAGACACCCGCCACTTCCGCCATAACGCCGCCAACCCGCTGGCGCTGGATGTGCTGGTGGTGGATGAAGCCTCGATGGTGGATATCGAAATGATGACAGCGCTGCTCAGCGCCCTGCCCGCCAGCGCCAAGCTCGTGCTGCTGGGGGATAAAGACCAGCTGGCATCCGTGGAAGCAGGCGCCGTGCTGGGCGACCTATGCCGCCGCGCAGACGCCGCCCACTACACACCCACCACGGCGCAGTGGCTAGCCGAACTCACCGACCACCCGCTGCCAGAGGCATTAATCGACCCGGACGGCCAGCCGCTGGATCAAGCCATTACCATGCTGCGGGTAAGCCACCGCTTTACTGAAACAAGCGGCATCGGCCAGCTAGCCCAGGCGATTAACCAGCCGCTAAGTGAGGCGTTGCGGGAACGGGATAAACACCAAGCCGTGCATGGCATACTAAATAACGGCTACGCCGACCTGCACCACTTGGTGTTGAAGCCAGACGCACAAAACGAAGACAGCGCCCTGGAGCGCCTGGTGATCACCGGCAGCCCGGAGCGTTTTCCCAACGCAGGTGAAGGCCGTACCAATTTCAAAGGCGAACCGATTGCACCACCCACTGGCTACCAGCACTACCTGAATACCCTGGCGAGTGAACGGCCTGATACATCGCTAGCATTTGAAGAAAACGGCGACGCTTATGATGCCTGGGCGAAGCAAGTACTCAACGCCTACAGCCGCTTTCAGCTACTGTGCGCACTACGCAAAGGCCCGTGGGGAGTAGAAGGTTTAAACCTGCGCATCGCCAAAACATTACGCCGCGAAAAGCTGCTGTTCGGCAACGACCACACGTTAGAGAAAGGCTGGTTCGAAGGCCGCCCGGTGCTAGTCACCCAAAACGACTACGGCCTGAAACTGATGAACGGCGATATCGGCATCACAATGGCAGTGCCCGATCCGCGCACTCCGAGTAAATCATTACTCCGTGTCGCCTTTCCGACCAGCGACCCGGAAAACCCCATTCACTGGGTGCTGCCTTCCCGCCTGCACGCGGTAGAAACCGTGTTCGCGATGACGGTACACAAATCCCAAGGCTCGGAGTTTTTGCACACCGCCCTACTGCTACCGCCCACGCTAAACCCCATCCTGACCCGCGAGCTGGTGTACACCGGCATCACCCGCGCCCGCGAATGGCTCACGCTTATCGAAGCCAAACGCGGGATTTTGAATGATGCGGTGACTAGGGAGGTTATGAGGGTTAGTGGGATGGGGAAATTGTAATCAAAATTGACATAATCAATGGTAATGTCAGTTTGGATCAGAAACATAATTTTAGATAATGCTTTGCTCACCAATCAATTAGAATCACCGCAAATAATTTATCCGCGCGCAGCACTAGGTTAGGCCCACATCCATGGTTGACATTATCGGCAACATGGCTAAAGTGAAGCTAAGGCACGTAAACAGGTGCCTGAGTCGCCCGCTGACCAAAGTGCAAACACTGTAGCTCCAAAAATTGACATAGTTGACCTTATACTTGCGTCGTAAGCGGGCTGCGGCGGACGATTGTGTAAGGAATAACTATGCCTAGCAAATACATTTCACGTCAAGAACTCCCTGCTTCACAGCAGCTTAAGCTTGTCAAAAGAGAAGCCAAGCATCTATGCAAAACTAACCATAAAGACCGAAATCATAAATTTTACCTTAATCTGGTTTCGCGTAAGTATGGCTATGAGAACTACGATGCACTCCTCCTTAAATTCAAAGAAGAACTTCGTAATTGGCAGAACAAGGGTAGAGAACTCTGTGAATCAAGGCCAGCCGATCCACATAGAAGCTACTATTTTGTGACGATGCATGATTCTTTCCAATATAGCTATTATAGCCATTGGGTTGCGTGGGACAACGAAGGCTACGAGTTAAGAATCCCCTCTCAAATGAACCCTGCCTGGGTGATTGAGTTTGTTCGTGAGTCCATGAGAGAGCCTCTTTATATCATTCATGACATGGACGAGGCATTCCGTTGGATGTGGTTTTGGCAAGGACGCGCCCTCGTTGACCATGATGTTATAACGAAAAAAATTAAAAAATTTTTGCTGCCCTCACGATCGTATTCACATCCCCGCTTAAAACTGGGCTTTGACTAAATATTCTCTGGCCCCCACAGCCATTGTAGACGTGGGGGCCTAACAGGTACTAAGTTGCCCATCGATTGGATGAACGTGAGCTTCGATCTCGGCGATGAGGCCAGCATCATAGCTATCGACATCGAGCTACCCGAGGAGGATGCCTTCCCAGACGTGGAGTACAACCTTTCCGCCAAGCAGGCGAAGGTTTCTCAAAAAAATTGCCGCCACTAGGCGGCGCATGCTGTATCGCGACTACGCCCATGGCGTGGCGATGCGAGTGCTCGGTGAGATATACCACCGTCTTCCAACCGTTCAGGTAGCGCTTATATCGGCCTACGTGCCGACCCTCGACACCGGAACTGGTCAGCCCACCGAAGCAACTTTCTCTTGCACTACACACCACAAAAGAAGGGCTCCACAAAACTATGAATAAGGAGCCCTGGCAAACGGCAGGTAACATGACTTCACTATCATGATTCTATGTGGGAAATGTACTGGGAAAATGCCATTTTTGGATACACTGGCTAATGCTGCACATAGTTCTTATTGCGAGGATGATAACTTGACCAAACAAATTGGCTAAAATAGGATTCAGCAATTTCTGTCCAAATTCTCAGGCCATCAGGCTCCTGCATTATCTTCTTTGCGTTAACCAACAACCATGAACTTACAGCTTGGCTATCACGACATTTATCGCAGTCGCCTGAGGTGCAACATTGCATGACCGTCTTCATATCTGCCGCATAAGCGTTAAACTTTGGCAAAGCAGGGCCTCCCTCCTCCAAACGTTGTGCATTCCCAGAATAATCTTCACTAACGCTAGGGCATCCATAATAACCAAACTCTCCCCAACTCGTTCTTCCAAGAATTAATGCTTCAATATAGTATGGGTGGCTTGCAATAGTTTCAGGGTATTTTTCCTTCAACTCCAACAACAGATCTAGCAGGCGCTGCTCATACTCGGGCTTAAAACAATCATCTGTACCATAATCACTATAATAATTAAAAAGCAATCTATTACCGTTTCCCTCTATCTTCTTTACCGTTTCTTCAATGTATGGCATACCATCGTATGTTACAGCATAGACAAAGCCAGCCCGGTCGTCGTGCTTGTAGTTTTCCATAACTTTATCAAGCAGTCCTGTGAATTTCTTACCTGTTGGGCCTATGGCTCTCAACTCATCATCAAGGGGGCCACCACCAAAAACAGAGATGGCTATAGTGACATCCTCAAAACCTTCGTATGGGACTTTTTTCAAACCGTTTGTTGAGATTGAAACCTTAGGCATATATTTTCGGAACAGCGAAATTCTGTCCAAAAATAAAGCTGGCTCTCCTCCGATTAGCAAAGGAGCATTGACTCCCCTTTCTGCTTCATCTTGAATGCGAGCCTCTAGTGTAAGTAGGTCATTAAGTTCATCACTACTTTTATCAAACTCTTTCTCAAAGAACCAACATCCTTTGCATCTTAAGTTACATTTATTAGTTAAATGATACAGAGATGAGCGAGTAGAACTTGCCTCCTTCCTCACTTCTTTGAATCGCTTTCTAAGATCACCTTGACTATCCATCTTCTTCACCTCTCGAGTCACTATTGGATTTTACTTCCCCTTCTTTTTTAAGCGCGCTAAGGATCAACGGCCATACCTTACCGCGCGATGTCCTAAACATATTCATATGCCCTATAGAGTCACAGCCTAATTCGAGTGGATTCAATGGCACGATTTCCTTGTTAGCAAAAGGCATTAGTCTCAGCCAATCACTTATATTATCTTTGGTAGCAAGAGGGTCGTCATCAGCAGAAAACAATGTGATTGAGCAAGTTAGTTTTTTGTAATAATCATGCTCCACACCCACACCAAAATCACTTTCAAGATAGCCTGGGGTACGACACCATCGCGCCCACTGCAGCGCAACCATGGGTGGTAGATCCTCTCCCCACCCAATCCATTTGGCAGGCACATAGCCAAGCCACCTAGCTGCCAATGGAATATAAACAAAGGTGAAAAACATCGCCGCCAATCTCGTGGGATACTTTATATTCCCGATGTATCCAGAAGATGCAGAAACGGCAACCAAATGGCTTATCGACTCATAGTTGGGCATCAATCCCACCAACTGGGCGCCAGCACTGTGACCAATCAAAATAGCCTGGCTGGCATCTGTCTTTTTCAAGAGCCACTCTAAGGCGGCTGGCATGTCCAACTCGCCCCAATCCTGTTTCCGAGCCTTGGATTTCTTCACATGTGATTCAGCGAGTGACGAACCGACACCTCTATAGTCGAAAACCAAGACGCTATAGCCTTCCTGACTTAACCAGCGTGAGAATGCGTAATAAAATGATTGTCGAACACCGGTGGCAGGACATATAAGCACAGGCATCCCACCAGCAGGGTCAGAAGTAGGAAAATAGCTTCCCGACAACATGTACCCATCTGCGGCCAGAAAGCGCACGGTCTCGAAGTTTATCGTTTCGTCCATCCCCCTCTCGCCTCCCTAACCCCCTAAACGATCCCCTAAGCACCGTGCTCGTCACGCCCCGCCATGGGGAAGATCGGCCACGCATTAGTCGCGCCTTCGTCTGTATATTCAGCGATCAGCTGGCGTAACGACTCGGTACTCTCAGGCGCATGGCATAGTCGCAAAAGAGAGCCCGCAATGCCAGTGGCGTTTTCGATAGCCACTCGCTGGAAAATATTACCCTGTCTGTTGACCACGGGCAGTTTTCTAGCTCAGAACATATGTTTTAGCTTTTTAGCAGCTATAAAATCAATAATTAATTTTATTCAACCAAAACCTTCCTAGCTTGAGCAATAATTTGTTCACGAAACTTTACCAATTTAGGCAACTGAGTTTCCCAATAATGTAAATACAATGAGATATCTGTTTTTTCTGTTGGCATCAAATCAATTAAATCAGCCGATATGATTTTTTCTTCATATTTGGGTAGTGGCATCATGCCATAACCTATACCAAATAAAACTGCTTCATAATATGCTTCAGATGAAGGAATATAATGACAAGAACAAATATCTTGCATCAGCCCAAAATTATTTTTCAAAAAATCTTCTTGCAATCTATCTTTTTCACAAAAAACAAGTAGTGGCGAATTTTTCAACGAGGTAAAATTAACGCCATTTTTAAACCATTTTTTATAAAAGGTACTAGAGCAAGCTAGCTTATATCTCAACTTACCTAAGCAAACCGATTTACAGGAATTGAATGTTTTTTCCTTAGAAGTAACTGCCATTATCGTTAGCCCAGACTCTAATGCTAGATGGGTATAATCTTGATCGTCAATATAAACATCTAACATCACCTCTCCCGATTGAAGATATTCAGCTAGAACAGGCATTAACCAATTAGATAATGAGTCATTATTAACAGCTATAGAAAATCTTAATTTGTTTTTTTTAACATCAATAAATTCATTCATGAATTCATTATTTAGATACTCTATATTTTTAAGATGACGGATTAATTTTTTTCCTTCCTCAGTAGGCCTACAGGGCCTGTCTCTTATTAAGAGTGACATCCCCATTTCAACCTCTAATGCCCTCACTCTCTGAGAAACAGCAGAAGTTGTAATGTTCAGCTTACGAGCAGCTCGTTCGAACGAACCTGATGCGACAACTTCAATTAACGCCATCTTTTTTTTAGGGTCAAACATATAACCTCCAGGAATAAAGAAATATCAATCAGGAATAATCAGCAAATTCAAAATGTGCAAAATAAATATAAAATCCAATAAAAACAATTAATTGCATAAAAACATAACTCTATGACTCCTATTTAAATGTCATGGCTATTTAACAATCTAAAAAGCGATCCTCACAAGGTTTTAGTTAAGAAAAAATTCACTCCATCAACTTATTCTTCACATAATTTACAAACCAACCATGAGATACGAAAGTAAAGCTGCCAAACAAACAGGAGACGTATCATGAAAGCATCTGATTTAAAAGGAAAAACTATTGGATTTGCAGCATCTGGTGGCCTGGATAGCTGCACTATTACCCACTGGCTGTCTTCACAAGGAGTAAAAGTTATTTGTTTTACAGCCGATCTTGGCCAACCTGATGAAGATAATTTTTCTGATATTAAAGAGAGGATGCTAGCGTCAGGGGCCTTAGATTTTATTTCAATCGATTTAAAAAAAGAAATAGCTGAAATTGGTTTGGAACTAATCCAGTGCAATGCTCAGTATGAGTTTGGGTATTGGAATTTAACAGGCGCCGCTAGGCAGGTGATAGTTAATGGTATCGTTAAAAATCTAAAACATTACAATTTAAATATATTTAGCCATGGAGCGACAGGAAGAGGCAATGATCAAATCAGATTTCAAATAATAGCTTCCATGCTAAACCCAAATTTAGATTTTTATGCTGCATGGAGAGACGAAGAATTTCTAAAAAATTTCAAGGGTAGAAAAGAAATGATTGACTACTGCATTACACACAAAATACCCATTAAAGCTTCCAGTGAAAAACCTTATTCAACTGACTCTAATCTATTAGGCCTTACTCATGAAGGTGGATTACTTGAAGATTTAAAAAACTCAGTATATGAAGTTGAACCTGAATTAGGATTTTGGCCAAAAAATTGCTCAGATGAAGCACTAACCATCAAGTTAACTTTCGAAAATGGAATTCCAAAAAAACTTAATAACGACTCAGTAAGCTTAATTGATTTATTTTCTAAATTAAACCATATAGGTGGTGTACATGGAGTTGGGATAGCTAAGAACTTAGTTGAGAACAGAATTATTGGCGTTAAATCAAGAGGTGTGTATGAATCCCCCGCCATTGAGATCTTAGGCAATTGTTATCAATACCCTGAATCCGTGAGACCGGCCCCCGGAAGCACTTCTAACCCACTGACCTGCATGGCAATATAGCCATTATCGCCATTCACCCAGACAGTGCCATGCCCAACATAAAGTTCCGCGCCAGTCGCCGCACCCTCACCAGCCACGCCGGGCTGTCCATCATCGGGCAAT
>NZ_JBNNIW010000010.1:0-21109 GCF_050269715.1 Halomonas sp. NPDC076908
TGCGGTGCCACTGGGCGTCGTTCCGCCGCCTTCCGCGGGTGCCTCTGCATGTTCGTTCCTCTCACATATTCGTTACCACGCGCTACGGTTTGTGCACGCATCTGATTTGGATTTTGTAGCGCGGCGTAAGCGAAGCGCACCCGCGGAAGCAGCGCGCAGCGGTGCCGGGGTTGGTGGTGCTATAAGAAAATTCGGATCGTCTTTTAAGTGCTCAAACCCTAAAACCTTCAATAATATGCTCAGCTAAACCGTCCACAATAGGTGAGGTGGAGTGGGGCGACCTTATCAACACAATCGAAGATTCTGGCAGTGGGGGGAAGCCATCGGCCTCATCCAGTATGCGTACATCGGCGGTGACTAAGCTGTGCATCCAGGCCGAAACCGCCAACCCCGCGCCGACAACGGCTTGTAAGGTGGCTAGGCTTGGGCTGCTATAGGCAACCCGATAAGCTTGGCCCGCTCGGTCAAGCGCATTGCAGGCGTGGCGGCGGCAGAAGCAGGGCGCTTCAAACATGGCTAGCGGTACTGGTGTCTGTAAGTGAATGCTGTGGCTCTCGGCGGCTACCCAGACGGTGGGTTCGCGCCTCAAGATAGTGCCAACCTCATCGCCTATCTCTCGGGTCATAATACTCAGATCAAGGCTCTCTTGCGGCCGCTGAGAGAGTACCGAAGAGGGCGCGCAGTGAACATCCACATCCACCAGCGGCCACGCCTGGGAAAACGACTTTAAGATGCCAGGCAGAAAACGCATCACATAGTCATCTGGCACGCCTAAGCGTACCCGGCCCACCATGTCGGGCTGGCGTAACAGCGTCAGCGCTTCTCCCTGCAGCGATAAAATCTTACGCGCATAACCCAGCAGCGTCCTGCCTTCAGTGGTCAGTAGGAGTTGGCGGTTCTGGCGTACAAACAGCGGCCGCTGAATCACATCCTCCTCCAGGCGTTTCATCTGCATACTCACCGCCGACTGGGTGCGGTTCACTGTCTGTGCGGCACGGGTGAAGCCGCCTTGATCGATAATCGCGACAAAGGTGCGTAATAGCTCGTGATCGATCGTAGGTAGCATGGCCATAGGTATCAATTTAATTGATGTTGCGTATAAAGAGTATTCGTTGGATTGATTCTAAGCGCTGCTCAATACTTCTTTCAACACTTAATCACCCAACCTAATGAGGGCGGTGATCAAACTGAAAGAGGAGGGATTGAGATGGAGCGCTCACTCACATGCTACCAGGCCATAAATCATGAAAGTGATGAATCTCAGCAAGTATCGCCACGTTCCAGCAAAATAACATGGCGGGAAAGGTTTTATCGCTGGCGCCAACTGCGTCGTGAGCGGCATGCTTTGCGCCATCTAAATGACGATATCCTGAAAGATATTGGCATCAGCCGTGAAGCTGTTCAGCGCGAAGCACGCCGCCCGTTTTGGGATGACCATGGCTGGCGCCGCTAATGTCTCAAGTCATGCCAGCCGTGGCGGGTTTGTGATACCTTGTGGGCACTTAAAAATGCTGCATGAGTTAGTTGCAATTTATGGATGTCAATCAGCGTATTAATTCCCGCCTAGCGACTGAGCTAGGCGTTCGTCCCGAGCAAGTCTCAGCCACGGTGGAGTTACTGGATGGCGGCGCTACCGTGCCGTTTATCGCTCGTTACCGTAAAGAAGTCACCGGCGCGCTGGACGATATTCAGCTGCGCCAACTAGATGAGCGCCTGCGCTACCTGCGTGAGCTGGAAGAGCGTCGCGCGGCAGTGCTAACCGCTATTGATGAGCAGGGCAAGCTGGATGGCCCGCTGAAAGCCAGCATTGATGCCGCAGAGACCAAGCAGCGCCTGGAAGATCTGTACCTACCGTTTAAGAAAAAGCGCCGCACCAAAGCGCAGATCGCTCGCGAAGCGGGGCTAGAGCCGCTGGCAGATGCGCTGCTTGCTAATCCAGCCCTGGATCCTGAAAGTGAAGCCGCCAACTATTTGCGCCCGGCAGAGGGCGATATTCCCGCTATTGAAGATGCTAAAGCTGCGCTAGATGGCGCCAAGCAGATTCTGATGGAGCGCTTCGCTGAAGATCCCGAACTGATTGGCCTGTTACGTGAACGTCTCTGGCAAGAGGGCGAACTCAGCGCCCGCGTGCTGGAGGGCAAACAGCAGGAGGGCGCTAAGTTCTCCGACTACTTCGAGCACGATGAGAAGCTCGCCAAAGCGCCATCACACCGCGCCTTAGCGATGTTCCGTGCACGCAATGAAGGCGTATTGAGCCTTTCGATTCGCCTGCCCGGCGAAGACGAAGCCGTCATCCATCCCGCTCAGCTAGCGATTGCCAAGCAATTCGGCATTAGTGACCAGGGCCGACCAGCGGATAAATGGTTAAGTGAAGTCGTGCGCTGGACCTGGCGGGTTAAGCTCTACACAGCACTAGAGACCGAGCTGCTAGGTCGGCTGCGGGAACAGGCTGAACTCACCGCTATTGAAGTGTTTGCGGCTAATCTTAAAGATCTGCTGCTGGCTGCACCGGCGGGGCAGAAGGTCACCCTGGCCGTCGACCCCGGCCAGCGCACCGGCTGTAAGGTCGCGGTGATCGATGCCACCGGCCAGTTTGTCGACCACACCACTATCTACCCCCATGCGCCGCAAAACCGCTGGGATGAGTCGCTGACCGTACTCGCCAAGCTAGTCAAACAGCACGGCGTTGAGTTGATTGCAGTAGGCAATGGTACTGCCAGTCGCGAAACCGACAAACTGGCAGGCGAACTACTCAAAGCGCTAGCCCCCGCCCACCGCTTAAGCAAAGTGATGGTGTCTGAAGCGGGTGCTTCGGTCTACTCCGCCTCTGAGTACGCCTCACGGGAAATGCCGGACCTTGACGTGACTGTCCGCGGTGCTGTCTCCATCGGCCGCCGCCTGCAAGACCCGCTGGCCGAGCTGGTTAAAATCGAACCTAAATCCATCGGTGTGGGCCAGTACCAGCACGATGTTTCCCAGGTGCAGCTCTCCCGCAGCCTGGAAGTGGTGATTGAAGATTGTGTAAACGCCGTTGGCGTTGATCTCAACACCGCTTCTAGTGCGCTACTCTCACGTGTAGCAGGTCTTAGCACTGCTTTGGCGGAAAATATCGTTGCCCAGCGCAATGTAAAAGGCGCCTTTAAGAGCCGTAAAGAGTTGTTAGAAGTGAGCCGTCTGGGCGCCAAAACCTTTGAACAGTGCGCCGGTTTTCTGCGTATTCATAACGCCAACAATCCCTTGGATGCCAGCGCCGTTCACCCAGAAGCCTACCCATTGGTGGAGCGTATCGCCAAGCAGAGCGGTCGTGAGGTAAGGGGCCTGATAGGTGATAGCGCTGCGCTGAAAGCGTTAAAGCCAGCCGACTTTGCCGATGAGCGTTTTGGTGTGCCTACGGTCAGCGACATTCTTAAAGAGCTGGATAAGCCTGGCCGCGACCCGCGCCCTGAGTTTAAAGCCGCAGAGTTCCGCGAAGGGGTCGAAACGCTCAAAGACCTTAAACTTGCCATGGTGCTCGAAGGTACTGTCACCAACGTGACACACTTTGGTGCTTTTGTAGATATCGGTGTTCATCAGGATGGCTTGGTGCATATCTCGGCGCTATCGGATCGCTTTATCGATGATCCGCGCAGCGTAGTGAAAGCGGGAGATATCGTCACCGTCAAAGTCATGAGCGTGGATATTCCCCGCAAGCGGGTCGGGCTATCCATGCGATTGGATGATCAACCGGAAGCCGAAAACGATGCTAACAGCAATAGCTCACCTACTGATAAGCACAGCGCGAATCGCAAGCCGTCTCGGGGGCAGCGTAACAGCGCAAAACCTGCCGACGCGCCAGCGCCTCTGGGAGCGCTGGGCGCTGCCTTGCTAAAAGCACGCGGCGGCAAATAGTCGCGCGCCTTAAAATAGCTGTACCTTGAAAAAAGCCATATCTTGAAAAAAACACGGTTGCCGCCATATCCTGTTTTCTATTTTGAGACAGCGATGATGGCGATGCCACCTGACTACACCAAGGTCCGCTCACAGCGGGCTTTACTGACAAGGAGTGTTCACCTTGCCTGAACCACTCACTGTGCCATCCGCGCTGACCGCGCAAGTTGAACGCCTAATCCCCAGCGCGCGCCTTGGTCGGTTGGGCCGCCTGCGTCGTGGGCTTGAAAAAGAGGGGCTGCGGGTCGATGCCAATGGTCACATTGCTCGAACGCCGCACCCGCACGCGCTGGGCTCCAAGTTAACCCACCCGCATATCACCACCGATTACTCTGAATCGCTGCTTGAGTACATCACGCCTGTATACTCTCAGCCGGGTGAAGCGCTGTGCTTTTTATCTGACTTGCATACCTTTACCTATCACCACTTAGAAAATGAGTGGATCTGGCCCGGCAGCATGCCGTCACGGCTCTCAGGTAATGACAGCGTGCCGATTGCCGACTACGGCTGCTCCAATGTCGGCACCATGAAGCATGTTTACCGCAAAGGGTTGGACATGCGCTACGGCCGCATCATGCAGGCGATTGCCGGCGTTCACTACAACGTATCACTGCCGGATGATATGTGGCACGCCCTGCGCGAGATGGAAAAAGCCACCAATATCCCGTTTAACGATTACCGCTCTACCCGCTATTTCGGCATGATCCGTCACTTCCGCCGCCATAGCTGGCTGTTGCTGTATCTTTTCGGCGCGTCTCCGGCCATCGATAAAAGCTTTTTGCCTGACGACAAAAAAGTGCCTGAAAAGCTGCAGTCACTCAGCGACGACACCTATTTTGCGCCCTACGCAACGACGCTACGTATGTCCGATTTAGGCTATCAGAACAAGGTGCAGTCGCAGCTCAAAATCTGTTTTAACTCGCTCTCTAATTACGTTAACACCCTGCGCCACGCTATCTCTTCACCGTGGCCGGATTATGAAAAAATAGGCGTGAACGTGGATGGTGAGTGGCGTCAGTTGAACGCTAATATTCTGCAGATCGAAAACGAGTACTACAGCGATATTCGGCCCAAGCGCGTCGCCAAACACAACGAAACGCCCAGCCAGGCGCTCGAAGCCCGCGGCGTGGAATATATCGAAGTGCGCTGTTTAGACTTGAATCCTTTTGATCCTCTCGGCGTCACTGAAGACCAAATGCGTTTTGTGGACACCTTCCTAATGTGGTGCTTACTTAGCGATAGCCCTTGGATCTCTGACGAAGAGTGTGACCGCCTGGATGACAACCGCCGCTGTGTGGTGGAGCGCGGCCGCGACCCTGAGCTCAAACTCTATAACCACGGCGAAGCGACCTCGGTGCGTGAGTGGGGCGAGCAAATATTCGCTGAGATGGGCGAAGTTGCCCGCCTGCTGGATGCCGTCGAAGAGGGGACACCACATGCTGACGCTCTGGCAAGTCTCGCACCACGCTTGGCAGACCCTTCGCTAACGCCGTCTGCCCAGGTGCTCGAACGGCTGAAAGCGAACGGCGGGTCGCTAAGCGATTTGATGCTTAGCCTGGCAAAAGAGCAGGCGGAGCAGCTGAAAGCGGAGCCTATGCAGCGCAGCCGCGAAGCGCTACTGGCTCAGTTAATTGAAACCTCGCACCAGCAGCAGCATGATATTGAAGCCGCTGATAAAGAGACATTTGAAGAGTTCTTGCAGGTCTATTTTACTAAAGCACGTGAATCCCGCGCTCTGTCGGCGCTTACGCCTGAGGTTCGTCAATGATCCTGCACTCTTTCCGCTCGGTGGCTCTCACGGGGCTAGCCTTCTGCGTCTTAATGATGGCGGTGGCCCTCGGCCTAGAGCATATCGGTGGCCTTGATCCCTGTCCGTTATGTATCTTCCAGCGTGTGGCTGTGATCGCGGCGGGCATTGTATTCGCGATTGCCGCTATCCACAGCCCGGCGGGGCGTGTGGGTAAAGTTATTTATGGGTTGCTGTCGTTAGTCGCCGTGGGTACCGGTGCGTTTATTGCCGGGCGGCATGTGTGGCTGCAAACGTTGCCAGCCGATGAAGTCCCTTCCTGCGGCCCCGGGCTTGATTACATGATGGATATCCTGCCCATGCAGGATGTCGTTGCCATGGTATTAACCGGCTCAGGCGAGTGCGCCGAGATCGATTTCGTGCTGCTTGGACTCTCGTTACCCGCCTGGACGCTGATCGGCTTTGCCATTCTGGCAATCGCCCCGCTGCGTATGCTGTTTTTTAAAAGCCGACGCTAGCTGTGCGTTAGCATTAAGGGAGGGCGGCATGCTTTATCAACACTTTACGACACAAGAAGAGATCGACCGTGCCTACGACCCGATGCTTGGTCGAGACCCGGCGGCGTTGGTAAACGAGTGGCGTGAGCGTAGCGAAGCATCACGTGAACGCCACCGCGCAAGTCTTAAAGTAAGCCTTGATGTGCCTTACGGCCCTTCGCTTGCTGAACGCATGGATGTTTTTCATGCCGATGCACCTCATGCCCCCGTGCATGTGTTTTTCCACGGCGGCTACTGGCGCGCATTAAGCCATCGTGAATTTAGCTTTATCGTCGATGACTTGGTTAAAGCAGGCATCACGGTCGCAGTGGTCAACTACGCACTCTGCCCCCAGGTACGCTTTAGTGAGCTAGTGCGTCAGGCGCAGGCTGCCGTGGCCTACGTTTACACAAATGCCGCAGAGCTAAGCGTCGACCCGGAGCAGTTGAGTATTTCAGGGCACTCGGCGGGCGGGCATCTGTGCGCCATGCTGATGTCCACGGATTGGGAAAGCAGCTTTGGTCTACCCAACCAACTGATTCGTGGCGCGCTGTGCGTTAGTGGTTTATACGATTTGCGGCCCTTCCCTTGGTCGTGGCTGCAGCCCAAGCTTCAACTTAGTGGCCGTGATGTGCAGGAGTTCAGCCCGCTATGGCTGCCATGCCGGGTATCTGCACCGATAAAGCTGGTAGCAGGGGCCTTGGAGTCTGACGAATTTGCGCTGCAGATGAGTTGCTATGCTGAGCATGTGAGCGAGCAAGGCCCAGCTGTCACCCAGCAGCTACTCCCCAACGTAGATCACTTCTCGATTCTTGAGCATTATCTAAATGATGGTTGTTTTGTTGAGTGGATCAAAGGTTTTCACTGCTAATAACTAGCAGCGTCCAGTTAGGGGCGCTGAAAGTTCGGCTTCCAGCGAGGGGCTGGGGCAGGGTATAGCGGGGGTCTTTTTCCAGGGATGGAAAAAGTAGCGCCCATGGATGGGTTCACAGCGCCCCCGCGGCACCCTGCCGCTGCCCCGCAACCTACTGCTAGGCAGCCGGTATCACCGCCGTTGCTTCAATTTCCACCTTAGCCTGATCTTCCACAAGCCCCGCTACCTGAACCATGGTCATCGCCGGAAAATGCTTACCCAGTACTTCGCGATAAGCGCCGCCCACTTCTTTAAGCCGTGCCAAATACTCCCGCTTGTCGGTCACATACCAGGTTAAACGAACGATATGCTCCGGGCCTGCATTGGCCTCTTTTAAGATCGCTACGATATTCTGCAGCGCCTGGTTCACCTGAACAACAAAGTCGTCGCTTTCAAATACCTGATCGGCATTCCAGCCAATCTGCCCGCCTACAAAGACAGTGTGCCCAGAAGCAAGCACGCCGTTGGCGTAGCCCACCGCGGCTTTCCAATGAGAAGGGTGAAGAAGCTGATGAACGTTGGCGTCACTCATGATAGCTATCCTTATAGGTTATCGACGGTAATATGCTGGCGTATTGCCTCTGTCCATGGCATCGGCTTACCGCTACTTAAATCCACAAATACCAGAGTTGAATCACTGGTTAGGCGCTTTTGCTCTCCGCAATAAGCGACGATTTGAATGGTCAGGCTGCTACGTCCCACAGACTGAACTTTTAACTCAAAGGTCAGCCGTTCGCCCAACCGACTAGGGGCATGAAACTGTGTGTCGATGGCGGCAGTAGGCACACCCGTTCCGGTTTCCACATGCAGTTGATTAAAATCATGATGCAAGACCTCCTCAAACCAGTCCTCCACCACGGAGTTAATCATCTCGAAATAGCGGGGGTAAAAAACGATTCCCGCCGGATCGCAGTGCTGAAAACGAACTTTACGCTGGGTAGTAAACGCCATTGTTTTCTCCTCCCTAAACGCCCAGGTAACGGTCACGAATGGCGCTGTCCAGCATGGCGGGTTTGCCATCCCACACCGTGCAGCCTTTTTCTAGGATGGTGCAGCGGTCAGCAATAGGCAGAATTTCACTCAATGACTTATCCACCAGCAGCGTCGATTGACCCTGCTCCTTAAACAGCCGAATCGCCCGCCAAATCTCCTGACGAATGACCGGTGCTAACCCTTCTGTCGCTTCATCGAGCACCAGTAAGCGCGGGTTGGTCATCAGCGCCCGGCCAATGGCCAGCATCTGCTGCTCACCGCCTGAGAGGGTTTTGGCCATTTGCGCCCGACGCTCCTCCAAACGCGGGAATAGCGTTTCTACCTTCTGCAGTGTCCACTCGCCAGGGCGAGCGGTGACCAGCAGGTTTTCACGCACGGATAAATTGGGAAAACAGCGTCGTCCTTCTGGCACCAAGCCCAAACCCGCTTTGGCGATACGGTAGGCGGGCAGTCGGCGTAAGTTCTGAGACTCAAACTCAATGGTGCCGTGGCTTGCCGGAGTAAGGCCAAATATCGAGCGAATGGTAGTGGTTTTACCCATACCGTTGCGGCCCATCAACGCAACCATTTCCCCGGCGTTCACTTCAAGGTTCACACCAAATAGCGCCTGGGAAGGGCCATAAAAGGTTTCGATATCGGCAATTTTAAGCATCTGAATCTCCCAGGTACGCTTCACGAACGCGTGGATCCTGCCTAATCGCGTGGCTATCGCCATGGGCAATAACGCTACCCGAGACCAGCACAGAGATACGATCGGCAAGCCGAAATACCGCTTCCATATCGTGTTCGATTAGCAAAATAGGCACTTCCTGCTTCAGCGCTTCCAGCAGCTCAGTAAGCTTCGCCGAACCTTCCGGTCCCAGGCCCGCCATGGGTTCATCGAGTAGCAGGGCGCGGGGCTTGAGCGCAAGCGCGCAGGCCACTTCAACCTGACGGCGTTCGCCATGGGAAAGCTCAAATACCGGTGTCCAGGCGCGATGGCTTAGCTGCATGCGCTCCAGCGCCTCATACGCAGGCTCTAATAGGTGCCGGTCACGGGCGACCGGTTTCCAGAATCGGAAGCTGTGACTCTGTAGCGCTTGAACGCCCATCATTACATTACGCATCACCGATAGCGGTTCGGCCAGTGATGAGACCTGAAAACTGCGCCCCAGCCCCAAGCGGGCGCGCTGGGCTATATTCATGCCGGTAATTTCGGTGTCTGCTAAATAAACGCGCCCCTCATCCGGGCGTATATTGCCTGCGATTTGGCCGATCAACGTCGACTTGCCCGCACCGTTGGGGCCAATCAACGCGTGGATTTCGCCTTGTTGAAGATCCAGTGAAACATCGTTGGTCGCCTGCAGCGCGCCAAAGCGTTTATGCAGCTTTTGCAGTGAAAGAACAACATCACTCATTGCGCTCCCTCCCGGCTAACCAACCCATCACCCCGTGTTTGGCAAACAGCACCACCCCAAGCAGCACTAAGCCTAAAAAGAGCTGCCAGTACTGAGTAATGCCACCCAGCAGTGTTTCCATCATTACAAATAGAACCGCCCCGGCAAGTGGTCCATATAGACGTCCCACGCCGCCCAAAATCACAATTACCATCAACTCACCTGAGAAGTGCCAACTCAGTGTGGTGGGGCTAACAAAGCCGTTAAGATCCGCATAAAGCGCCCCGGCAAGACCGGTAATCGCCGCCGAAATCACAAACGCCACCAAGCGAATCGGGTAAGGGCTAATACCTGCAGTGGCCAAACGCACATCATTAAGCCGCGCCATGGTGAGAGCAGCCCCAAAGCGGGATTTCATCAGCCGCGAGGTGATCGCCATCGCCAGTACCAGCCCGGTAAAGCAGATCAGGAAATAGGTCAATGAATTACTGCTATCTACCAGAGGCAGCGTATTGCGTATATAAATCGGCAGGCCATCCTCGCCACCATAGGTCGGCCAGGAGTTGGCAAAGTAGTAAATCATCTGGGCAAAGGCGAGGGTGATCATAATGAAATACACCCCCGTGGTTCGCAGTGAAATAGCGCCGATCGCCAGCGCCAATAGCGCACACAGTAGGGCAGCAACCAGCCAAACCACCAGCAAACTATCACTGCCAGGTACGCTAAAAGGCCAGGTCATAAATAGCGAATAATCAAAAGCGTGATAAGCGCTGATGCCCGCTACATAGCCGCCCAAGCCAAAGTAGGCGGCATGGCCAAAACTCACCATGCCCCCATAGCCAATCGCCAGGTTAAGGCCCACAGCGGCCATGGCAATGATCGTCATCCGCGAGGCCAGGTTGACGTAGTAGATATGGCCCAGAAAATAAGCTGCGATAGGCACTAACAGCAGCAGAGCGAGTAGCGCCATCTGTACCAGGCCTTTGCGGTCAAAATGCCTATCCGCCTTGGGCGCTAATGCAATGTCCGCAGTGCCTGAGGAAGTGTTATTAGTCATGAGCAGAGAACAGTCCCTTTGGCTTGAAGGCGAGAATGACGGCCATGAGGATATAGATCAGCATCGCGGCCAGTGCTGCACCGACCCCAGAAGCCTCAGATGGCGGCATAAAGGCGCGAAAGAAAATCGGCAAATAGACCCGACCAAGTGTATCCACAAGGCCCACTAATAGCGCCCCGAGCAACGCGCCTTTGATTGAGCCAATACCCCCGATGACGATCACCACAAAGGCCAGTATCAGCACCGGTTCGCCCATGCCCACCTGCACAGATTGAAGCGCGCCCACCAAAGCGCCCGCTAAGCCCGCCAAGCCCGCGCCCAACGCAAATACCACGGTATACAGCTTGGAAATATTCACCCCAAGGGCACCAATCATTTCGCGGTCGCTTTCACCGGCGCGAATGCGCATGCCCAGGCGTGTTTTAGAGATCAAAAAGTAGAGCGCAATGGAAACGGTGATCCCCACGCCAATCAGCATTAACCGGTAAATGGGGTAGCGGGTATCGCCCGGCAGGGTGACAAATCCGGTTAACCAGGAAGGCGGGCTAAGGCGCATGGGCGACGAGCCGAAAATCCAGCGTGTGCCTTCCGAAAAAATCAAAATAAGCGCAAAGGTCGCTAACACCTGATCAAGATGGGGGCGGTGATAAAGCCGCCGGATAACGATCAGCTCCACCAAGGCGCCAACGCAGGCTGCCGCTGCAATCCCGGCACTTAGCCCCAGCAGAAAAGAGCCGGTTGAAGCCGTTACCGCAGCAGTGGCGTAGGCACCCACCATATAAAAAGAGCCGTGGGCAAGATTGATCAACCCCATCACCCCGAATACCAGAGTGAGGCCGCTGGCCATCAAAAACAGCATGGTGCCAAGCTGTACGCCGTTAAGTAGTTGCTCGATTAGCAGAGTAACGGACACGTGGGGCATCCTTAGTGAAAGAAAAGAGATAAGGCTGGGTGATCACACCCAGCCACGGCGAGATTACATCTGGCACTGTTCGACGTAGACGTCTTGAATATCTTCTACCGCAACACCGATCAAGCGATTGGTAGGCTCGCCATCGTCACCTTCCACCACTTCACGCACGTAGATGTCCTGAATGGGGTGATGGTTAGGGCCAAAGCGGAACTCACCGCGTACGCTGTCAAAATCGGCGGCCCGCAGCGCTTCGCGGAAAGCGTCTTTATCATCAGGGTGGGCAACGTCGAGGGCGCTAAGAATCAGATTGGCGGTATCGTAACCTTGCGCCGCATAGAGTGTCGGCGTGCGGCCATAGGCTTCACGGAAGCCTTCAACGAAGCGCTCGTTGGCTTCATTATCCAAGTCGTAAGCCCACAGCGAGGTATTGCGTGCGCCAATCGCCGCGCTACCTACGGCCTTGATCAGAATTTCGTCAAACGAGAAAGCGGCGCCAAAGATGGGCATATCAACGCCAGAACTCTCCCACTGCTTCATAAACGAGATACCCATGCCGCCGGGTAAGAAGAAGAACAGGCTGTCGGCATCGCTGGCGCGAATTTGGGCAATTTCAGCCGCGTAGTCGGTTTGCCCCATTTGGGTGTAAAGCTCATCAACGACGTCACCTTCATAAAGGTGCTTGAAGCCTGCCAGGGCGTCGGTGCCTGCTGGGTAGTTAGGCGCCATAATAATAGGCCGCTCGTAACCCTCTTCACGCATATACGCACCCATGGCGCCGTGCAGATTATCGTTTTGATAGGCTACGTTGAAGTAATTCTCGTGACACATGCGGCCAGCTAAATCAGAAGGCCCAGCGTTAGGTGAAAGATAGAAAGTGCCCTGGCGAGTCACGGAGGGAACCACCGCCATGGCTAGGTTCGACCAGATAATACCGGTAAGAATATCGACGTTATCCCGCTGTATGAATTCATCTGCCAAGCTGCGCGCCAGGTCAGGGCGGTTAGCGTCGTCTTGAATGAGCACTTCAACATCATCGCGATCCGACTGCTCAAGGGCCAGCATAAAGCCATCACGAACATCGACACCCAAATGCGAACCGCCCCCTGAAAGGGTGGTGATCATACCGATTTTGACGTCATCAGCATGCGCTGCCAGCACGCTTGAAGAGAGCAGTAAACCAAGGCCTAAGCGAGTTATCTGTTTCATAGCAATTTCCTCATTATTTAATCGTTTTATTGCTTAGAGGGACGTACGTTTTTTGATGTGGAGTCAGAGCAAGGTGAACCCGCGCTAGGGTAATGTTCCTGGCTCAGCCGAAAGCGCTGAACCTTACCCGTGGTTGTTTTAGGTAGCGCCTCAATAAAACGTATGGAGCGAGGGTACTTATACGGTGCGATGGTCTGTTTCACGAAGTCTTGCAACATTTGCTGACAGTCTTCATCTTGCTGAAATCCATCGTTTAGAACAACAAAAGCCTCGACAATTTGCCCACGCTCTTCACTGGGCGCGCCAATCACTGCACACTCTTTCACGGCGGGGTGGGCCAGTAGCGCTGCCTCCACTTCAGGGCCAGCAATGTTATAGCCGGCTGAAACAATCATGTCGTCATTGCGGGCAGCGAAATGAAAGTAGCCCTCTTCGTCCTGATAAAACGCATCGCCGGTGATATTCCAGCCATCAACCACATATTTTTGCTGGCGCTTATCGGCTAAGTAGCGACAGCCGGTAGGGCCACGCACCGCAAGCTTACCCACCGTACCGCGTGGCACATTCTGCATGTCATTATCAACAACACGCGCTTCGTAGCCTGCTACTGGTTTGCCGGTGCAGTTGGGGCGATGGTCATCCAGCCGATTGGAGATAAAGATATGCAGCATTTCAGTGGCGCCGATGCCGTCGATGATGGGCGTACCGGTTTGCTTGATCCAGTCGTGATAAATCGGTGCGGGCAGCGTTTCCCCAGCGGAAACCGCGACGCGTAGGCTGCTTAGATCCGCGTGGCTTGTGGGTGCAGCTAGCATCGCCCGGTAAGCCGTGGGCGCGGTAAACACTACCGTGGCCTGATACTCGCGGATAATGTCCATCATATTGGGCGGGGAGGCGTGTTCCAGCAGCACGGCAGTGGCGCCGAAGCGCAGTGGAAAAATCGCCAATCCACCCAGACCGAAAGTGAAGGCCAGTGGTGGCGAGCCGACAAACACATCCTCAGCCGTTACCTGTAGCACTTCCTTGGCGTAGCCATCGGCAATCACCAGTAGGTCGCGGTGAAAATGCATAGTGGCTTTCGGTGAGCCGGTGGTGCCCGAGGTAAACCCAAGCAGCGCCACATCGTCGGCGGCGGTATCCACGGCATCAAAGGTGGCAGGTTTGCTCAGTGCCAAGCGGTCAAGTTCCGCATCATGATTGGCGGTGCCATCAAAACCGACAATACGCTTGAGGACTGGACACAGCTCCTGGCACTCAACCAGCTCATCAAGCAAGCGGGTATCGCAGAGGGCAAGGCTGATTTCTGCCTTACTAATCACCTGGCAAAGCTCTTTGGTGCGCAGCATGGGCATGGTGTTGACTACCACGGCACCTGCCTTGGTAGCCGCTAGCCAACAAGCCACCATGGCCGGGTTATTAGCTGAACGAATCAACACCCGCTGGCCGGGAACTACGCCCAGGTCTTCCACCAGCACATGGGCGAGGCGGTTGGTCCACTCAGTGAGTTCTTGATAAGTGCGCCGTCGGCCATTGCCCGCTAAGGCAATACGCTCACCGTAACCCTGTGAGAGCAGCCGGTCGCAAAGTTCAACGCCTGCGTTAAGTCGCTCAGGGTAATCGGTACCTGAGAGCAGAAACTCAGGCTGTCTATCAATGGATGGCAGGTTATCCCGCGCAAAAGTATCAGCATGAGCCGACTGAATAGTCATGACCAACCTCCGTATTTGGTGTCGTTGTTTATTCCTGACAACGCCTCTACGTGAGGCGTTATCAGGGATACGGTGTCTGGCGTTGTGTTTTATTGTTTTTTAGTTACTGCTGTTGCTGTTCGGCTTCTATGCTGATTACTCCTCCGCGAGCATGCTGCGGGCGATAACTACTTTTTGGACGTCGGACGCGCCTTCATAAATACGCAGCGCGCGGATTTCGCGGTAGAGGCTTTCGATGATATGGCCTTTGCGAACGCCGTCACCGCCGTGTAGCTGCACCGCTTGGTCAATCACCTGCTGGGCTTGATCGGTGGCAAACAGTTTAGCCATCGCCGCTTCGCGAGTTACCCGCTCAGCGCCTTGATCTTTCGTCCAGGCGGCGCGATACACCAGCAGGGCGGCGGCATCCACATTGAGTGCCATATCGGCTAAGTGGCCCTGCACCATTTGTAGGTCAGAGAGGGTGGCGCCAAACAGCTCCCGGGAGCGACTGCGGGAAAGCGACTCATCCAGCGCCCGGCGGGCGAACCCCAGCGCTGCTGCGCCTACCGTTGAGCGGAAAACGTCCAGCACCGACATGGCAATCCGAAATCCCTGCCCAGGTTGGCCGATCAAGGCGCTGGCAGGCAGCACCATATCGTTAAAACCAAGCCGCGCGAGCGGGTGCGGCGCCACGGATTCCAAGCGCTCACGAATCTCCAGCCCTGGTGTATCGGCGGGTACCAAAAAGGCCGAAAGCCCTTTGGCGCCGGGGCCTTCACCGGTGCGGGCGAAAACCGTATAAATATCGGCAATGCCGCCGTTAGAGATCCATGTTTTCTCGCCATTCAAACGGTAGCTATCGCCATCGCGCACGGCGGTGGTATCCAATTGGGCCACATCGGAGCCTGAGCGGGGCTCACTAAGGGCAAACGCAGAAAGCGCTTCACCACGGCGGGTTTTATCTAGCCACTGCTTCTGCTCATCGCTGCCGTACAGGCTGATCGCACCGGTACCTAGCCCTTGCATGGCAAAGGCAAAATCGGCCAATCCATCATGGCGAGCGAGAGTTTCACGAATCAAACACAGACTACGAACATCAATACGTTCACCCGCAGTGCCTTTTAAAAAGCCCGCTTTACCCAAGCCGCGTACCAGCTGAATACAGGTGGCATCTACATCGCTATGGTCACGGGGCAACTCTACGCGGCACCACGCTTCAAGCTGCTCAGAAAGCTCACGGTGCTGGGCCTCAAAAAAGGGCCATGTTAGAAAGCGCTTGTCGCTCATCAGTCCCCCTTAAACTCAGGTTTTTGTTTGGCTACAAAGGCGTGGTAGGCGCGTTCGAAATCGTTGGTTTGCATACAGATCGCTTGGGCCTGGGCTTCCGATTCAATGGCCTGTTCCAAGCTCATTGACCACTCCTGGTTTAACTGGGTTTTGGTAATGCTGTGGGCAAAGGTGGGGCCGTTAGCTAGCCGGGTAGCGTAGGCGATGGCGTACTCTTCAAGGGAATCAGGTTCGACTACCCGGTTGTAGAATCCCCACTGCAGGCCCTCTTCGGCACTCATGCTGCGGCCGCTGTAGAGCAGGTCTGCCGCGCGGCCTTGGCCGATAATGCGCGGTAGCATCGCGCAGGCGCCCATATCGCAGCCCGCCAAGCCCACCCGGGTAAACAGAAATGCTGTGCTGGCGCGGGGGGTGGCAAAGCGAATATCCGAAGACATGGCAATAATGGCCCCCGCACCCACGCAAATGCCGTCGACAGCAGCAATCATCGGCTTGCCGCAGTTCAGCATGGCTTTGACCAAATCCCCCGTCATGCGGGTAAATTCGAGCAGGCCCTTCATATCCTTACCCACCAAGGGGCCAATAATTTCATGCACATCGCCGCCAGAGCAGAAATTCTCGCCGTTAGAGGTAAACACCACGGCGTGCACATCCGAGGCGTAGGCCAGATCACGAAAGGTATCGCGCAGCTCGGCGTAGCTCTCAAAGGTCAGCGGGTTTTTACGTTCCGGGCGATTGAGCCGAATAACGGCGACACCGCCTCTCATTTCCCAGATAAAGTGCTCGGGGGTTAAGCCAGCCATGCTCTGCATATTATTGTTCTCGCCTGTCGGTGATTAATGGGGGCCGCCGTCGTTAAGAGAAGCTGGCAAACGGTGCAGCAGCTCGCCTATATGGTGGGCATCCTCTTCGGTCACACCCTCAAAAAGCGCGTTGATCCAGCGCTCATGCTCATTAGCCATTTTGCTAAAATTTTCCCGGCCAGCCTTGGTTAGGCATACTCGGGTGGCGCGACGGTCGCCCTCAATGGCAATACGCTCCACCGCGCCATCCTCCACCAAACGATCAATAATGCCGGTGACGTTGCCGTTGGAAACCCGCAGCCGCTTGGAAAGCTCGTTCATTTTCAGGCCCTCCTCAGCGGCATATAGCGCGGCCATCACATCAAAGCGTGGCAGCGTAGAGTCGTGCTCGGTACGCAGGCGCTCACGCAGTTCGGACTCCACCTGACGGGTAACCCGCAGCATACGCAGCCATAAGCGCAGGCGTTCCTTGCTTAAGCTGTTTCCAGCTACATCCCCAGCCGTCATACTTCACCCCCTGAAATTGAGATCGCCTGGCCGCTAATCGCGCCGCTGTTAGGTCCGCATAACCAGAGGGCGGTGGCGGTCACCTCGGCGGGGGTGACTAAGCGCCCGGTGGGGTTGGTAGATTCAAAATGAGCGGTCGCTTGTTCGGCAGACTGGCCGGTTTTAGCGACAATATTGTCGACGCTTGCTGCGAGTAACGGCGTGTCGGTAAAGCCAGGGCAGAGCGCATTAACGGTAATGTTGCGGGTCGCCGTTTCGGCAGCCAACGAACGCACCAGCCCCACCACGCCATGTTTAGCCGCGCAGTAAGCGCCCACATAGGCGTAGCCTTTAAGGCCAGCGGTGGAGGCCACGGCGATCAAACGCCCACCGTCGTTCAACTGCTTTAAGCCTTCGCGCAGGGTTAAAAACACGCCACTAAGATTAACGTTGAGCATGCGCTGCCACTGCTCAAACGAGGTCTTGGCGAACGGCGCGCTCTCTGCTGCGCCAGCGTTGGCGATAACGATATCGATCCTGCCGATGTTCTCGAAACATGCCACCATGGCAGCTTCGTCGGTGACATCGACTATGGCAAAGTCAACGTGATTGTGTTGATCTGCAACCTTTCGAAGGGCGCTCTCGCGACGGCCGGTTATCGTGACCTCGGCGCCCGCTTCGGCAAAGGCCAAGGCCATATCGGCGCCAATGCCGCTGCCGCCGCCGGTAATCACCACGCGCTTATCGGTCAACAGTGTCATATCCAACCCTCGCCACGTTCGGCCAAGCGCTGCAACTGGTCAGCGCCTGCTCGGTAGGGGGCAGGCCACTCAACTTCGCTGTCACCCAAGCCCGCCGCAACGTGGAGCAGCCAATAAGGATCAGCCAGGTGAGGGCGGGCGATACAGACTAAGTCAGCGCGCCCGGCAATAAGAATCGAGTTCACATGGTCGGCCTGATAAATATTACCCACCGCCATGGTGGCAATCGATGCCTCGTTACGGATCCGGTCTGAGAAGGGCGTTTGGAACATACGTCCATACACCGGTTTGGCCTGGGTCGAGGTTTGCCCGGCAGAGACATCGACGATATCCACCTCCGCGTCACGTAGCCGCTTAGCGATCTCCACCGCATCGTCGGGGGTAATGCCTTCCTCACCGCACCAATCGTTGGCAGAAATACGCACTGAAAGCGGCTTATGGGCGGGCCAAGCGCTGCGCACGGCGTTGATCACCTCAAGTGGGTAGCGCAAGCGGTTGTCCAGCGAGCCGCCATACCCATCGTCACGATGATTGGTCAGCGGGGTAATAAAGGATGAGAGCAGGTAGCCGTGGGCAGCATGAATCTCGATCATGTCGAAGCCTGCCCGGTCGGCCATCAGCGCCGCGCTGACAAACTCGTCGCGCACCCGGTCCATATCGTCCCGATTCATCGCTTTGGGTACTTGGTTGCGCTCTGCCCAGGGAAGATCAGAGGCTGCCATTATCGGCCAGTTGCCCTCTGCAAGCGGGGCGTCCATCTCCTGCCAGCCCAGCTGGGTAGAGCCCTTCGCGCCGGAGTGACCGAGCTGGGCACACAGCTTGGCGTTGGTTTCTGTGTGGACGAAATCACAAAGACGCTTCCACGCTGCTTCATGTTCGGGGGCGTATAAGCCTGGGCAGCCGGGGGTAATGCGTCCCGTAGGGCTAACACAGGTCATCTCGGTATACACCAGACCGGCACCGCCTTTGGCCCGCTCGGCGTAGTGGCTAAAGTGCCAATCGGTAGGGCAGCCATCGACAGCTTTGTACTGCGCCATCGGGGAGACCACCACGCGATTAATCAATGTCATATCGCGTAACGTGTAGGGTGCAAACATCGGTGCCCGGGCGCTGCCAGGGTTACCTGCCTGAGTCTGAAACCAGCGCTCGGCGCTCTCCAACCACTGTGGGTCGCGCACTCGCAGGTTCTCATGACTAATGCGCTGGGAACGGGTCAATAACGAGTAGTTAAACTGCACCGGGTCGAGATCCAGGTAGCGCTCTATCTGCTCAAACCACTCGGTGGAGTTGCGCGCCGCCGACTGCAAGCGCAGCACCTCAAAGCGGCGCTCCTCTTCATAGCGGGCGACGGCAGCTTCCATACTATTTTCACTGTGTAAGCAGTTAGCCAGCGAGATAGCGCTTTCCAGGGCGAGCTTGGAGCCCGAGCCAATCGAGAAGTGCGCGGTAGCCGCGGCATCGCCCATCAGCACTACATTCTCATAGCTCCAGCGCTCGCAGAGTACCCGTGGGAAGTTGATCCACGCTGAGCCGCGGATGTGGTTGGCGTTGGTCATCAGCGCATGACCATCAAGATGCTTGGCAAAAATGCGCTCGCAGACTGCGATTGACTCCTGCTGGCTCATTTCACCGAAGCCAAACGCCTGCCAGGTAGCTTCGCTGCACTCGACGATAAAGGTCGCCGTATCCTTATCAAACTGATACGCATGGGCCCACACCCAGCCATGCTCGGTCTTCTCGAAAATAAACGTAAAGGCGTCGTTGAAAGTTTGGTGCGTGCCTAGCCAAACGAACTTACACGCACGTACATCAATATCGGGTTTGAAGTGTTCGGCATAGGTTTGGCGGGTGCGTGAGTTAAGACCATCGGCGGCCAATACCAGGTCATACTCTTGCCGGTACTGCGCAATGGAGGCTTCGGTGGCATCGGTTTCAAAGCGCATTTCAACGCCCAGTTCACGAGCGCGCTCTTGTAGCAGAATCAGCAGTTGGCGACGGCCAATGCCGCAAAATCCGTGGCCCGTTGAAACGGTTTTGACGTCCTTATGCACAACCGCAATATCATCCCAGTAGGCGAAATGTTCACGAATACGCTCCGCGCTCACCGGGTCATTCGCCGCCAGGTTATCCAGGGTTTCGTCTGACAGCACCACGCCCCAGCCAAAGGTATCGTCTGCACGGTTGCGCTCAATGATCACCATCTCGTGAGAGGGATCCTGCAGCTTCATGCTAATAGCAAAATAGAGGCCGGCAGGCCCTCCACCCAGGCAGGCGATTCTCATTATTCTTCTCCACAGGAAAGCAGGCTCTTTTCTGAAGATAGGAGAGGGGTTAATAAAATTCAAGCATAAACTTTTTAAGTTTAAAGTATTTTTTTATGCACACATTTTGAGCGCCGGATGCGGTGACACTCGCAATGCGCCTCAGAAGATGAGAGCATAAATATTATTGAGGTAATGACACTGCTCATCGTCTGAGAGCAGTCATCATGCGGCATAGTTAAAAGCGTTATTACCATTGAACGCTAAGTACCATACAAACCATACCCACTGGGATTGACAGGGATGGGGCGAGGCGCGACTCTAAGCCTATTCGTTATATACAATGGCTAAGTAAAATGTAGGCCTGGCTAAAAGTGATGTTAAGGAGAAAGCCCCATGCTCGAAGATTGCAAAAATGCCCTGGAGCGCTGGGGTGGCGTGCACACATTGATTGACCGCTGGCTGGATCAGCGGCGTCATCTTTTAGTCAGTTTTATAGAGCTAAAAGAAGCGTGCGACAGCGAATTGGAAGCGGTGAGAAAAGCGCCCATTGATACTTTCAGTGAAAAATTAATGGATTACATTAGCGCTGGGCATTTTGAAATTTACCCGCAGCTTTCAGAAGAGGCGAAAGCCTTTGACGATGAAGCCGCTTTGGTTATTGCTGCCAAGTTACTTGAGCGTTTAGAGATGTCCACGGAAATGGTGCTGGAGTTCGACACCGACTTTGGCAACGAGCTCAGCTGCGAGCAAAATATTGCCCGCTTACCTGCCTGGATTGATCGTTTGGCCCGCGGCCTCACCGAACGCTTCGCGTTGGAAGACCAGTTAATCGCGCGCCTACACGCAGCCCATAGCCCGCAAAATACCAAAGCACCCGCTTAACCTTCCGCATTTACAGGCGCCGCTAGGCGGCGCTGACGCTACGCTCCAGCTCCGTGCAAACACCCGTAGCGCGTGGTAACGAATCTCGCGAGGTACGAGCGTATGAGGCACCCGCGGGAGGCGTCGGAACGACGCCCAAGGCCACCGAACCAACCACGCCCACATAAGCCAAACCCCGGCACCGCTCCGCGCTGCTCCCGCGGGTGCGCCTGAGGCTTACCACGCGCTACTAAATCACGCCTGCATATGGAAATGTGAACATATGAA